>NZ_JAPZBH010000001.1:0-57849 GCF_027460185.1 Verrucosispora sp. WMMA2121
GCCGACTCAGCGCCGCACTGCGCAGCGGCTCCCGGCTGGTGGCGGGCCGGCTGGTCGCCGAGGTCGAGGAACCGGTGGTCGGTGGGGTGAGCGCGGTCGACTACTTCGTCGCGCAGGCCCGGCCCAGCCTGATCCACGACTGGGAGGCGGCCCACGACCTGCACCTGCCGCTGCCCGAGCACGCCCTGCTCGCCGGCGACGCGGTGCTCGCCGGCGAGAGCCCCGCCGGCTGACCCACGTCGGGTGCCGGCCGCGATGGCATCGCCCCGGCATCATGGAGCCTCCGGGACACACCGAGGAGGCCGGATGGAACTCGCTGCGGCGCTTGCCTGGCTGATGTCGCCCGAAGGGCGGGTCCACCCGTACCCGGCGTATGAGTGGCTACGCGCCCATGGGCCGATCGTGCAGGCCGATCCGGGCGTGTTCGTGGTCACCGGCTACGCAGAGGCCGACGAACTCCTGCGCGATGCCCGGATCCGGGTGCTCGATGAGCATCTGCGGGACGGCCTCCTGTCGGACTGGCGTGACAGCCCGGCCGTGTCCTCGATCGCCCGTTCGATGCTGCGGACCAACCCGCCCGACCACAGCCGGATGCGCCGGCTCGCCGCCGGAGCCTTCACCCCGCGCCGGATCGGCACCATGCGCGAGGTGGTCGCGGCGCAGACCGACGAGCTGATCGACGCGATGGCGGCGAACGGCCGGGGCGGCGTTCCGGTCGACTTCATGGCCGAGTTCGCCTACCCGCTGCCGGTCGGGGTGATCTGCGAACTGCTCGGAGTACCTGCCGCCGACCGTCCGCTGTTCCGGCGGTGGACGGCCGACCTGACCGGCGTCCTGGAGCCCGAGATCACTCCGGCGGAGCTGGCCGTGGCCGATGCGGGCGCCACCGAGCTTCGGGACTACTTCACCGAGCTGGTGGCCGCCCGTCGTCGGCACCCCGCCGACGACTTGACCACCGCCCTGGTGCAGGCGCACGACGCCGGTGACCGGCTTTCCGGCGAGGAACTGCTGGCGAACCTGGTGATCCTGCTCGTCGCGGGCTTCGAGACCACCACCAACCTGCTCGGCAACGGGCTGGCGGTACTGCTGGCCCACCCCGGGGCCGCTGACGTGCTGCGTCAGCATCCGCAGCACGCCCCGGCGTACGTGGACGAACTGCTCCGCTTCGACTCACCGGTGCAACTGACCACCCGGACCAGCGGCGAAGCCGTTCGGCTCGGCGGGGTCGAGGTGCCCGCCGGCAGTTGGCTCCTGCTGCTGCTCGGGGCGGCCAACCGGGACCCCCGGCGGTATCCCCGGCCCGAGCGGTTCGACCCGTGGCGGGCGCAACTGAATCCGCTCTCCTTCGGTGCCGGGCCGCACTACTGCCTGGGAGCGGGGCTGGCCCGACTGGAGGCGCAGGTCGCCTTCCCGGCGCTGCTGCGCCGGCTGCCCGAACTGGCGTCGGCCGGGCAGCCCCGGCGACGGATCCGGCTGACCCTGCGCGGGTACGATCACCTGCCGGTCACCGTGGGTGAACCACTGCCCGCCACGGTTGGTGGTGCGCCGGCCGGCACGGTCATCGGCAGTCCGTAGACTGGTACGGCACTACCGTCCCGCCGTGAAGGAGCCAACCCGCGTGACCGTCCAGCCCATCCGTCTGTTCGGGGATCCGGTGCTGCGCACGCCGGCCGATCCGGTGGTCGACTTCGACGTCGAGCTGCGCAAGCTCGTCGAGGACCTCACCGACACCATGCGTGAGCAGGGCGGCGCCGGTCTCGCCGCGCCGCAACTGGGTGTGGGCCTGCGGGTGTTCACCTTCGACGTCGACGACGTGCTCGGCCACCTGGTGAACCCGGTGCTGGAGTTCCCCGACGAGGAGGAGCAGGACGGCCCGGAGGGGTGCCTGTCCATTCCCGGGCTCTACTTCGACACCAAGCGCCGGCAGAACGTGATCGCCAAGGGCTTCAACGGCTACGGCGACCCGATGCAGATCGTCGGCACCGGGTTGATGGCCCGCTGCGTGCAGCACGAGACCGACCACCTCGACGGGGTGCTCTTCCTCGACCGATTGGATCCGGCCGGTCGTAAGGAGGCGATGAAGGCGATCCGTCAGGCCGAGTGGTACGACGCCGCCGCCCCGCCGACGGTCAAGCTGAGCCCGCACGCCGCCGGCAGCCCCTTCGGTCTGGGGCGGTGACCGGATGCGGGTGATCTTCGCTGGTACGCCGGCCGTCGCCGTTCCGGCCCTGGCCGCCGTGGCCGACTCCCGGCACGAGTTGGTCGCCGTGGTGACCCGGCCGGACGCGCCCGCCGGGCGTGGTCGGGGGCTGGTCCGCTCCCCGGTCGGCGCCTGGGCCGACGAGCGCGGTGTGGAGGTGCTGACGCCGGCGCGTCCGCGTGAGCCGGAGTTCCTGGACCGGCTGCGGGAGTTGGCGCCGGACTGCGTTCCGGTGGTCGCCTACGGCGCGCTGGTGCCGCCGGTCGCGCTGGAGATCCCCCGGCACGGCTGGGTGAACCTGCACTTCTCGCTGCTGCCGGCGTGGCGGGGAGCCGCACCCGTGCAGCACGCGGTGCTGCACGGCGACGAGCTGACCGGGGCCAGCGTCTTCCAGCTGGAGGAGGGGCTGGACACCGGCCCGGTCTACGGCACGCTCACCGACGAGATCCGGCCCGGGGACACCTCCGGTGACCTGTTGGAGCGCCTGGCGCACAGCGGGGCCGGGCTGCTGGTCGCGGTGCTGGACGCGCTGGAGGACGGCACCGCCAGGGCCGAGCCGCAGCCGGCCGACGGCGTCTCGCTGGCCCCGAAGCTGACCGTGGAGGACGCCCGGGTGCGCTGGGCCGATCCGGCCTTCGCGGTGGACCGGCGCATCCGCGCCTGCACCCCGGCTCCCGGGCCGTGGACGACCTTCCGGGACGAGCGGGTGAAGCTCGGCCCGGTCACCCCGGCACCGGACGCGCCCGACCTGAAGCCCGGTGAGCTGCTCGTGGAGAAGGCACGGGTGCTGGCCGGCACGGCCACCGTCCCGGTGCGTCTCGGCGAGGTGCGCGCGGCCGGCAAGCGGGCCATGCCGGCGACCGACTGGGCGCGCGGTGCCCGGGTCGGTGCCGGGGAGGAGTTCGCGTGAGGGAGACCGCCGCCCGCCGCAGCGGAGAGCGTCGGGGGCGGCCGCTGGTCGACCGGCCACGGTACGCGGCGTACGAGGCGGTCGCGGCGGTGCACCGCGACGACGCGTACGCCAATCTGGTGCTGCCGGCGATCCTGACCGACGCGGGACTTGTCGGCCGGGACGCCGCCTTCGCCACCGAACTGACCTACGGCACCCTGCGCCACCTCGGCACGCTCGACGCGATCCTGACCGATGCGGCCGGGCGGGACGTGCAGCGGATCGACCCGCCGGTCCGTGACGCGCTGCGCATCGGCGCGTACCAGCTGCTGCACACCCGGGTGCCGGCGCACGCGGCGGTCTCCTCCACCGTCGACCTGGTCCGGGCCGTCGGCCAGGGCGCAACCGGTTTCGCCAACGCGGTGCTGCGCGAGGTCGCCACCCACGACCTCGACGCGTGGGTGACAAGACTGGCGCCGGCGGTCGAGAGCGACCCGATCGGTCACCTCGCGCTGGCCTACAGCCATCCACAATGGATCGTGCGGGCGTTCAGCGAGGCGCTCGGCGGTGACCTCGGCGAGACCACCCGCCTGCTGATCGAGGACAACGAGCGCCCGCCGGTGCACCTGGCTGCCCGACCCGGCCTGGCCGACCCGGTCGACCTCGCCGACGAGGTGGGCGGCGCGCCCGGTGCCTTCTCGCCGTACGCGGTCTACCTCGCCGGTGGCGCCCCGGGCGAGCTGGCGGCGGTGGCCGACGGCCGGGCCCACGTCCAGGACGAGGGTTCCCAACTGGTCGCGAACGCGCTCGCGCTGGCACCGGTGGACGGGCCGGACGGCCGGTGGCTCGACCTGTGCGCCGGTCCGGGCGGCAAGTCGGGTCTGCTCGGTGCCCTGGCGGCGCAGCGCGACGCGCGGCTGACCGCCGTGGAGGTGGCCGAGCACCGGGCCCGGCTGGTCGCCGGTGCCACCCGAGGGCTGCCGGTGACCGTGCTGAACACCGACGGCCGGCTGGTGGGCACCGAGCCGAAACTGCCGGAGGAACACTTCGACCGGGTGCTCGTCGACGCGCCGTGCACCGGGCTGGGCTCGCTGCGCCGCCGCCCCGAGTCGCGCTGGCGGCGGCAGCCGTCCGACCTGTCCGCCCTGACCCGGTTGCAGCGCGAGTTGCTCGCCGCCGGGTTGCGGGCGGCCCGGCCGGGTGGGGTGGTGGCCTACGTGACCTGTTCACCGCACACGGTGGAGACGCACGTGACGGTGACCGAGGCGGCCCGCCGCAGCGGAGTGCCGGTCGACTTCGTTGACGCCCGCACGGTGCTGCCGGCCGGAATGCCGGGCCTGGGCGACGGGCCGACGGTGCAGTTGTGGCCGCACCGGCACGGCACCGACGCGATGTTCCTCGCCCTGCTCCGCCGCACCTGATGCGGCCCCGGTACCGCCCGGGATCCGTTCGTGGCGTGCCTGGTCGGCTGACCGGCACCGTCGTGTTTCCTGGCGTGCTGCGGACCTCGCCGCCGGGATCCGCTTGTGGCGTGCTGCGGACCGGCCGCCCGGACCCGCCCCGGCGCGGCGGTCGGGGGAAGAGCCGCAGCGACCGGGGCGGGTGGCTATTCGGCGGACCGGACGGGTACCCAGTCCGTGAACCGTCGGTGCAGATCCGGGAGCTGTTCACCGGGCGCTAGCCCGGCAAGCTGCTCGGCGGCCTCTTCGCGCAACTCCACCAGGTGCACCATGAGCGCCGGCTTGTCCTCCCGGTAGGTGGCGAGCAGATTCAGCTTCGCCGGCGAGCAGGGCCAGGCGATCCCGCAGGCCCGGCACCGCCACGTCGGGCGGGACGGGACGTGCTCCTCGATCCGGCCGTTCATCCGGTCGCGCTCGCGGCGGCGCAGCGGGGCCGGGAGCGACGCTCGGCGTACGGGACGGGCGGGACGTTGACCGGCCGCATCCCCGCCGGTCGCAGAAACAGCGCTCGTCGCTGCGTCGCGTCCCCGTGCCGGTCGAGCTGGTAGACGTCGACCCAGGCCCACCCGTCGTACGTCGTGCGGTCCAGGTGCCGGATCACCCGGACCAGGATCGGTGTGTGGAACTGCGGGGATGCTGCCCGGGTCAGCAGGTACACGCCGGGGCGGACCCGGGTATGTCGCCCTCCCGCCGGGTCACCAGCCACGCGCCGGCTCTCGCAGGGACATGGGACTTCTCCTCCGTAGTGGTTGGAGAGGGCCGCCCCGGTCTGCTCGCCCAGGGGCGACCCCCGGCGACCCGGCGAGCGGGATTGCCGTCCCAGGCCCGCGCGCGCCGCCCATCAAGACAATTGCCCACCGAATGTGGACGACTACAGGGCGTAGGCATAGGTTCTATAGACGTCAAGGACGTCATGCGGGAGGCGGGCATGAATCAGGCGCTGCGAGCAGCCATGGTGGACGCGGGCGAGACCGCCGAGAGTCTCGCCGAACAGGTCGGCGTGGATCCCAAGACGGTTTCGCGGTGGGTCGCCCCGGGACGGGTGCCGCATCCCCGGCACCGCGCGGCGGCGGCTGCGGCGCTGGGGCGCGACATCGAGGACATCTGGCCGGACGTCTTGAAGCGGCGCGAGCCGGCCTGGCTGCGCCCCTGGGTGGAGACCGAACTCCAGGCGACCGCGTTACGGTCCTTCCAGGTGGCGGTCATCCCGGGGCTGTTGCAGACGCCCGAGTACGCCTCGGCGGTGCTCAGCAGCGGGCTGCTCGCCCCCGACGAGGTGGCCGGCTACGTCGAGACCCGGATGCGCCGGCAGGCGTCGGTCCTGGAACGGCGCAAACCGCCGCTCTTCGTCGCGGTCATCGACGAGTTCGCCCTCCGCCGCGGCGCCCCGGACATCATGCACCCGCAACTGGACCACCTGGTCAACCTGGCGCGGCGGCCCAACATCCTGCTGCACGTGCTGCCGCTGGACGCCGGCCTGCACCCGGGGCAGGCGGGGCCGTTCGTCATCGCGACGACCGAGGACGGCGACGTCGCGTACCTGGACGACCAGGCCGCCGGCCGGCTGACCGACGACACCGCCGCGCTCTGGTCCATTTGGGATACGCTGCGCTCGGTGGCGCTGCCGCGCCGCCAGACCATCGACTTCCTTGAGGCACGATCATGGCTGACCTGACCGGCGCCGTGTGGCGCACCAGCACCCGCAGCAGCTCGAACGGCGGCGACTGCGTCGAGGTCGCCGACAACCTTCCCGGCGTCGTCGGTGTCCGCGACTCGAAGGACCGGACCGGTCCGGCCCTGGCCTTCGCACCGGCGGCCTGGCAGGCGTTTGTCGCCCGACTCGCCGAGCAGCCCTGACCCGACCCGTCCACAGGCGCCCGTCCCCACCGGGGGGCGGGCGCTCCACCGTGACCAAACCGAGCCGCAAGACCCACCACCGCCCGGTCACCTCCCACATTCCGAAATCCCAACGATCCGCCAAGACCTTGGACAGTTTCCGTTAGCGCCTAACGGAAACTTTCCAAGATTGCGCGCGGCACCCGCCGCGGTGACGGCATCGGCGTGCGGGGCGGGCTGCTGTGCGGGGTGAGGGGTGGGGGTGTTGTGCCGTGGGTGGGCTGTCGGTGGGGACGAGGGGCTGAGGCTGTGTCAGGGTCGCGGCTCTGCCGCCACGGCCGAGGGCCGGGGCCCGAGGGGTGTGGCCGGGGGGCTCAGGTGATCGGGAGGGCGCGGGTGCCGGCGCCCTTCACCGAGCGGGTCAGGGTGCGGTCGCTCATCCAGAGGAAACACTTCACCGACCGGTTGCCGCTGCGCCACTCGCCCTCGGCGGGGTGGTAGAAGATGGTGCCGACCCGGAACTGGAGGTTGCCGTCGTCCGGCACCTTCGCATAGCGGGCGATGGCGCCGCGGCAACCACGATGGGCGCGCGCCGGGTTCTCCAGGAACTCCGACCAAGTGCTCTCCGGCGCCTGCCACAGACCGACGAACTCGGCCCGGTGCCGCGCGGTGCACTCGACGGCGACCATCTCGATCACCTCGTCGCCCTCGGTGCGGGCATTGAAGCAGCCGTGCCGCAGCGGTGACGCCTTGTCCAACACGCCGGTCAGGCTGGCTGTGCGCCGAACCGGCACCGGGGTGTCGAGCCCGCGTAGCTCGTGGACGTCGCAGCGGAACCAGCGGGCGCCGCCGGCCCATGCCGGCGGCGAGGGCAGGACGACGGTGAGTCCGATCCGGGCAGCGCGCCAGTCGCCGCCCATGATCCGACGGACCTGCCGGTCGCACTCGCCGAACGCGACGCGCATCCCCTCGCTGCCGACCTCCGGTGGCCGATTCCCGGTCACGTCGGTGAGGGTACCGACGTGCAGGGTCTCGGCCTGGTGCGGCTCGGCGCAGTCCACCGGGGCGTACGCGCTGAGGTAACCGACCTCCTGCGGTCGCCGGTGGCAGGTGCCGGAGTCGGGAGTGAAGGACGCGGGCACCGCCATCGACGCCCAGTCGTCGACCAGGTCACCGTCGGTGCCGGCCGGTCTGGTGCAGCCGGTCGCCGCCAACGCCACCACGGCACCCAGTGCGACTCCGGTCAACCATCGCCGCATCCCCGCCGACCTCCCGCTGCCGCCCGTCGAAGCGGCAGCATACGGTACCGGGATCGGACGGTGCCGGGGACGTTCGCGCGCCGTGCTCACGTCACGGGCAGTCCCCGCGGGCCGACGCCGCGCATCGAGCCGGTGAGCTTGCGGTCGTCGCTCCACAGGATGCACCGCACCCCCCGGTCGCCCTCCTCCCACTCCCGCTGCGAGGGCGGGTAGAAGATGGAACCGGCGCGGTAGGGCAGGTCGGCGTTGTTGGGCACGTCCGCGAAGGCGGCGATCAGCTCCATGCACCGTTTGTGGGCCCGGCCGGCCGAGGCGACGAACTGTTCCCAGCTCATGTCCTGCTCGACGTAGACACCGACGAACTCCGCGCCGTGCGGCTCGGTGCACAGCACCGGTGCCATGTAGTTCAGGCTGTCGCCGATCAGTTTCGGGTCGAAGCAGCGATGCACCAGCGGTGAGTCGCCGATCAGCGCGCCACGCAGGCTGCCGGTGCGGTTGACCGGCCGGGTGTTGTCGATGCTGTCGGTCTCGCTCAGGTCGCACCGGAACCAGCGGGCGCCGCCGTTCCAGGCCGGCACCGACGGCAGGGCGATGTTGAGCGTCAACCGGGCGGTGTGCCAGTCACCGCCGAGCACCAGCCGGGCCCGCTGATCGCACTCCGCCCGGGCGGTACGCAGCGCCGCCGACCCCGGCTCCGGACGCTCGCCCTCGGCGTCGTCGTCGGTGAACGTACCGACGTGGATGGTCTCGGCGAGGTGGTTGCGGGCGCAGTCCACGGTCTCGTACGTGCTCGCCTGCACGACCGAGGTGATCCGGGGCAGGCAGGCGTCGGTGGCCGGGACGAACATCGTGGGTGCCCGCAGTGTCTGCCAGTCGTCGGTGAGGTCGCCGTCGGTTCCGCCCGGCCGCACGCAGCCGCCGAGCACCATCGCAGCCACACTGGCCAGCGCCAGTGCCGCGAGCCACCGTCGCATCGTCCGCCCTTTCCGGGAGCTGCCGCCCGGCTGCCGGCTCCCGCGCCCACCGGCCTGCACGATACCGTCACCGTCCCCGATGGAGTGTTGCCGCGAATGGGTCGTCTGGCCAGTGGAAGCCGAGCTTCATTCCGTTTCACCGGTTCGAAGGGGGTCATTCTGCACCATTGGTCACCTCCGGGTCACCAGGCGTCCCGGTTGCTGGCACGCTGCCGTGGCCGCTGGCCACGTTCGTACACTGGCTCCGTGACCGTACCGCCGCCGATCGTCGCGCCCAGCATCCTCGCCGCCGATTTCTCCCGTCTCGCCGAAGAGGTGCGTGCCGTCGAGGACGCCGCGGACTGGCTGCATGTCGACGTCATGGACAACCACTTCGTGCCGAACCTGACCATCGGGCTGCCCGTGGTGCAGAGCCTGCGGGCCGCCACCAAGCTGCCCTTCGACGTACACCTGATGATCACCGACCCGCGGCGTTGGGCGCCTGGCTACGCCGACGCCGGGGCGTACAACGTCACCTTCCACGCCGAGGCCTGCGACGACCCGGTGGCGTTGGCCCGCGACCTGCGGGCGGCGGGCGCCAAGGCGGGGCTGGCGATCGACCGGGACACCCCGATCGAGCCGTACCTCGACCTGCTGCCGAGCTTCGACACGCTGCTGGTCATGACCATCAAGGCCGGGTTCGGCGGGCAGCGGTTCCTCCCGCAGTTGCTGGACAAGGTCCGCGCCGCGCGCCGGCACGTCGACGCCGGCCACCTGGAGCTGCGCATCGAGGTCGACGGCGGGATCGCCGCCGACACCATCGAACAGGCGGCCGAGGCAGGTGCCGACGCCTTCGTGGCCGGCACCGCCGTCTACGGCGCCGACGACCCGGCCGAGGCGGTACGCCGGCTGCGCGGGCTGGCCGAGCGCGCGGCGACCCGGGCCTGACGTGGAGACCTCCGACGATCGCAAGGACGTGATCCTCGTCGTCGACGACGACGAGGACATCGCCCGCTTCGTCGAGTTCAACCTGCGTCTGCAGGGCTTCGACGTGATCCTCGCCGCCGACGGCCAGGAGGCACTGGAGCTGATCGAACGCCAGCGGCCGGACCTGGCCGTGGTCGACCTGATGATGCCCCGGGTGGACGGGCTGGAACTGACCCGACGTCTGCGCGCCGACCCGATGACCGCCGCCCTGCCGGTGATCATGTTGACGGCTAAGGGAATGACCCAGGACAAGGTTCACGGGCTCAACGCCGGCGCCGACGACTACCTGGTCAAGCCCTTCGACAACGCCGAGTTGGTCGCCCGGGTCAGCTCCACGCTGCGGCGCAACAAGGAGTTCCGGGAGGTCTCCCCGCTGACCGGCCTGCCGGGCAACAGCCGGATCCGCCGGGAGATCGCTGACCGGGTCCGTGGCGGCGCGGACTACGCCGTCGGCTACATCGACATCGACCGGTTCAAGAGCGTCAACGACCGGTACGGGTTCGTCCGGGGCGACGGCTTCATCTCCGCGCTGGCCCGCAGCCTGCACCGGGCGGTGGTCGCGGTGGCCCTGCCGCCGGCCTTCCTCGGCCACGTCGGCGGCGACGATTTCGTCTTCGTGTGCACGCCCGAGCAGGTGCGGCCGCTCACCCTGCGGGTGTCGGCGGACTTCGAGAAGGCTGCGGACGCCCTCTACGATCCCACCGACCGGGAACGCGGTTACGTGGAGTTGAAGGACCGGCGCGGCAACATCCGCCGGGCGGCGCTGGTCACCCTCTCCATCGGGGTCGCGATCTCCGACACCGACAAGCGCATCACCGATCCGCTGGAGGCGATGACGGTCGCCTCCGAGATGAAGACCGTGGCCAAGAGCCAACCCGGCTCGTACGTGGCGGTGGACCGTCGTCGCGGTGTCGCCGACCCCGGTCACCGTCATGTGAAGTAGCTCGCCCGGGTGCCCCGACGCCCCGGCGGGCGTGTAAGACTTTGCTCAGTACCCACCACGCGCTGGCGGGACTCGGTGTAATTCCGAACCGGCGGTGATCCACGGTCCGACCGTGGTAAGCCCGCGACCCGGGAGCGGTTCGTCCGCCCGGTGGACCTGGTGAGAATCCGGGGCCGACGGTTGGGGGCGGCTCGTCCGCGCCCAGACAGTCCGGATGGGAGACAGCGCGCGGGACGGAAGGGGGCCGTGTGGCTCGCCGGGCTCCGGCGTGCGCGCGTCCCGACCGGGGCGGCTGTGCCGTACCCGGACTCCGCCTGCCCGTGGCCACCTGGCCGAACTCCCCGCCCGCGCGTACGAGCGAGAGGGCAACGGCAGGCGATGGCGAGCGTCTCCGTGGACGAGGCGATGCGTCGGGCGATCGAACTCGCGGCGCGCGGGCTCGGCACCACAAGTCCCAATCCCGTCGTCGGCTGCGTGCTGCTCGACGCCGACGGTGAGGTGGTCGGCGAGGGCTTCCACGCGTACGCCGGGGGACCGCACGCGGAGATCGTCGCGCTGGCCCAGGCCGGCAAGCGGGCCAAGGGTGGCACGGCGGTGGTCACCCTGGAACCCTGCGACCACGTCGGCCGCACCAGCCCCTGTAGCACCGCGCTGGTCCAGGCGGGGGTGGCCCGGGTCGTCATCGCGGTGCCGGATCCCAACCCGGTCGCCACCGGCGGCGCGGCCACGTTGCAGTCCGCCGGCATCCGGGTCGACGTCGGCGTCCGCGAGGCCGAGGCGGAGGCCGGCAACGTGGCCTGGCTGACCGCCATGCGCCGAGGCTGGCCGTACGTGATCTGGAAGTACGCGGCGACCCTCGACGGTCGTTCCGCGGCGGCCGACGGCACCAGCATGTGGATCACCTCCGAGGCTGCCCGGATGGACGTGCACGCGCTGCGCGCCACCGTCGACGCGGTGGTCGTCGGCGTCGGCACGGTCCTCGCCGACGATCCCCGGCTCACCGTGCGCAACCTGCGCGACGGCAGTCTGGCCATCCGGCAGCCGCTGCGCGTGGTGGTCGACTCGGCCGGGCGTACCCCGGACGACGCCCGGGTCCGCGACGGCGCCGCCCGCACCTGGGTGGCCACCGCCGCCGAGGTGGGCACCGGCCCGGACGGCGGGGTGGACCTGCCGGCGCTGCTCGCCGCCCTGCACACCCGGGGGATACGGGCGGTGCTGCTGGAGGGCGGCCCCCGGCTCGCCGGGGCGTTCCTCGCCGCTGGCCTGGTCGACCGGGTGGTCGGCTACCTCGCACCCCGGCTGCTCGGCGCCGGGCCAGCCGCGCTCGTCGACGCGGGTGTGAGCACCATCGCCGAGGCGATCGACCTGGAACTCACCGACGTTACGCAGGTCGGTCCCGACCTGCGGATCACCGCGCTGCCCCGGAAGAGGGAGGGCTAGGCATGTTCACCGGCATCGTCGAGGAACTGGGCGAGGTCGTCGGGATGACCCCGACGGCGGAGGACTCGACCCTGGTAGCGGTCCGTGGCCCACTGGTCACCTCCGACGCACGGCACGGCGACTCGATCGCGGTCAACGGCGTCTGCCTGACCGTCGTCGAGGTCGACGGCGGGGTGTTCACCGCCGACGTGATGGGCGAGACGCTGCGCCGCTCGGCGCTGGGCGCGCTGGGTACCGGCGACCGGGTCAACCTGGAGCGGGCCGCCGCGCTGGGCGGCCGCCTCGGCGGTCACCTGGTGCAGGGGCACGTGGACGGCGTGGGCGAGGTGCTCTCCCGCGAGCCGGCGGCGCGCTGGGAGACGGTCCGGTTCCGGTTGCCCGCCGCGCTGTCCCGCTACGTGGTGGAGAAGGGCTCGATCACCGTCGACGGGGTTTCGCTGACCGTCGCCGAGGTGGGCGACGACTGGTTCACCGTCGGCCTGATCCCCACCACCCTGTCGGCGACCACCCTCGGCAGCCGGTCCGTCGGTGATCCGGTCAACCTGGAGGTGGACGTGCTGGGCAAGTACGTCGAGCGGCTGCTGGGCGCTCGCGCGGCCGACGGGGCGGAGGTGCCGGCATGACCTTCGCCGACATCGAGCAGGCCCTGGCCGAGATCGCCGCCGGCCGCCCGGTCGTGGTGGTCGACGACGCCGACCGGGAGAACGAGGGCGACCTGATCTTCGCGGCCGAGCTGGCCACCCCGGAACTGCTGGCCTTCACGGTGCGGCACACCTCGGGCTTCATCTGCGTACCGCTCACCGAGAGCGAGTGCGACCGGCTCGACCTGCCGCCCATGCACCACACCAACCAGGACCGGCGGCAGACCGCGTACACGGTGACCGTCGACGCGCGGGAGGGGGTGACCACCGGCATCTCGGCGGCCGACCGGGCGCACACCATCCGGCTGCTCGCCGACCCGGCCACCGGATCGACGGACCTGGCCCGTCCCGGGCACGTGGTGCCGCTGCGGGCCCGTCCGGGTGGGGTGCTGCGCCGTCCCGGGCACACCGAGGCGGCCGTCGACCTGACCCGGCTGGCCGGGCTGCGCCCGGCCGGGGTGCTCTGCGAACTGGTCAACGACGACGGCACCATGATGCGGCTGCCGGACCTGGAGAAGTTCTGCGCCGAGCACTCGCTGACCCTGGTCACCATCGCGGATCTGATCGCCTACCGGCGGCGTACCGAGAAGCAGGTCGAGCTGGTCGCCGACGCCCGGATGCCCACCGAGCACGGAGTGTTCCGGGCGCTGGGCTACCGCAGCGAGTACGACTCGGCCGAGCACGTGGCGTTGGTGATGGGCGACCTCGGCGACGGCCGCGACGTGCTGGTCCGGGTGCACTCGGAGTGCCTGACCGGTGACGTCTTCTCGTCGGTGCGCTGTGACTGCGGCCCGCAGCTCAACGCCGCCCTGGACCGGGTGGCTCGCGAGGGACGGGGCGTGGTGCTCTACGTGCGGGGCCACGAGGGGCGCGGCATCGGGCTGCTGCACAAGCTCCAGGCGTACCAGTTGCAGGACCAGGGCCGGGACACGGTGGACGCGAACCTCGACCTGGGGCTGCCGGCCGACGCGCGCGACTACGGCACCGGCGCGCAGATCCTCTACGACCTCGGGGTGCGCTCGATGCGACTGCTGACCAACAACCCGGCCAAGCGGGCGGGGCTGGAGGGCTACGGCCTGACCATCACCGGCCGCGAGGGGCTGCCGGTGCGCCCGCACCCGGAGAACGTACGGTACCTGCGGACCAAGCGGGACCGGATGGGGCACCTGCTGGACCAGCTGGACGAGGCCGCCGAAGCGCCGATGGGGCGTACGGTGCCGGGCACAGAGATCGGAGCGTAGGCGAGATGGCGGGTTTCGGGGAGCCGGGTTCGGCTCCGGTCGACGCGGCCGGGATGACCGTCGGTGTGGTCGCCGCAAAATGGCACGGTGACCTGACCGACCACATGCTCGACCGGGCGGTGGCCGCCGCGCAGGCGTGCGGCGCCCGGGCGGTGGTGGCCCGGGTGGCCGGCTCGGTGGAACTACCGGTGGTGGCGCAGGCGCTGGCGCGGCGCTGCGACGTGGTGGTCGCCCTCGGCGTGGTGGTGCGCGGTGCCACCGCCCACTTCGACTACGTCTGCCGGTCGGTCACCGACGGGCTGACCCGGGTCGCCCTGGACGAGGGCAAGCCGGTCGCCCACGGCGTGCTGACCGTGGACACCATCGAGCAGGCCCGCGACCGCGCCGGCCTGCCCGACTCCGCCGAGGACAAGGGCTGGTCGTCGACGGTGGCCGCCCTCGACGCCGCCCTGGCCATCCGCCAGGTCGCCACCTCCGCCAATCAGCGCGTCGGCTTCACCTCCTGACCCCCACCCCCTGCCCGGTTGATCAAGAAGTTCGCGTCAAGAAACCGTGCTCGGGCGACGAAAACTTCTTGATCAACACTTGAGGTGGAGGGCGGGGGAGGGCCGAGTCAGGTGAGGTCGGGGGCCTTGGCGGCCTGGGTGAGCCACTGTTGTTCGAGTTGTTCGAGGACGCCCTCGGCGGCGAGTTGCCCGACCGCCGCGCTGACGCAGCCGGCCAGCGGCGAGTCCTTTGCCAGCAGCAGTCCGAACGCCTCCGGGCTGCCCACCTGGGGCAGTTGTCCGACGACCACCGCGTCGTCGATCTCCCCGCCGGTGAGGTCGAACGCGGTGGGCAGGTCCACCACCAGGCCGTCGATCCGCCCGCCGCGCAGCGCCTTCGTGGCCTCGTCGTCGGACTTGTAGGTCCTCGGTTCGGATTTCGGCCGGACCAGATCGGTGATGGCCTGGTAGCCGGCCGTGCCGGTCCGGGCGCCGAGCCGGGCGTCCCGCAGCTCGGTCAGCGCCCTCCGGTCGGCGATCTTGGAGGACTCCAGCGCGACCACCGCCTGCCGGACCAGGTAGTACGGCGCGGAGAAGTCGACCGCCTGCCGGTGCTCATCGGTCATCGGGTACCTGTCGATGCCGAAGTCGAAGGTCTTCGGCCCGGCGGCGACGGCGGCGTCGGACGGCACCCGGGTCCAGGTGACGTCGTCGCGGGCGTAGCCGAGCTGCTCCGCCACCGCGTAGGCGACGGCGGACTCGAAACCCTTGCCGTTGGCCGGCTGGTCGTCGACGAACCACGGCGCCTCGGCCGGCTCGCCGGTGGCGACGGTGAGGGTGCCCGGCGACTGGGTGGGCAGGCTGTCCTTGGCGCACGCCATCGACACGGTCGGCATGGGCGCGGGCTGGGCCTGCGGCGTGCAGGCGCTGGCCGCGAGCAGGACGGCCGCCGCGGAGGCGAAGGCGAGGGTACGCGGGGTGGTGACCATGGCGGACAGCGTACGACCAACATAGGCGAGGATCGAAGGGTTGTCCCACCGCTCCGCCAGGTGCGCCGGTCCCGTCCACCGGTCACCACCGACCCGGTGCTCGGGGCGACCCTCGGCGACTGCGAGAATCCGTCTCCGTGAAGACGTTCGAGGAGTTGTTCGCGGAGTTGCAGGCCAAGGCCGCGGCCGGCACCCCCGGCTCGGGCACGGTCGCCGCACTGGAGAAGGGCGTGCACTTCATCGGCAAGAAGGTCGTCGAGGAGGCCGCCGAGTCGTGGATGGCCGCCGAGCACGAGGGGCCCGAGCGCACCGCGGAGGAGATCTCCCAGCTGCTCTACCAGGTCCAGGTGCTGATGCTCGCCAGTGGTCTGGACCTGAAGGACGTCTACCGACATCTGTGAGTGCCCCCGCCGTCGACCAGAGACCCGATCGAAGGAGCACTCCCGTCATGCTGCGTGTCGCCGTACCCAACAAGGGCGCGCTGGCCGATTCGGCCGCCCAGATGCTGCGTGAGGCGGGCTACCGCCAGCGCACCGACACCAAGGACCTGGTCTGCCGTGACCAGGCGAACGACATCGAATTCTTCTACCTGCGCCCGAAGGACATCGCGACCTACGTCGGCTCCGGTGACCTGGACGTCGGCATCACCGGCCGGGACCTGCTCATCGACTCCGGTGCGCCGGCCGAGGAGGTGGTCGACCTGAACTTCGGGCGGGCCACCTTCCGGTTCGCCGCCCGTCCGGACGACGTCGACGACGTACGGGAGCTGGGCGGGCACCGGATCGCCACCGCGTACCCGGGGCTGGTCGAGCGGCACCTCGCCGAGCTGGGCGTCAAGGCCGACGTCATCCGGCTCGACGGTGCGGTGGAGAACGCCATCCGGCTGGGTGTCGCCGACGTGGTCGCCGACGTGGTCGAGACCGGAGCCACGCTGCGTCAGGCCGGTCTGGTGGTCTTCGGTGAGCCCCTGCTGAAGTCCTCGGCGGTGCTGGTCCGCCGCACCGGCGCGGCGGCGCACCCGCAGGCCGAGCAGCTGATGCGCCGGCTGCACGGGGTGCTGGTGGCCCGCCGCTACGTGATGCTCGCCTACGACGTGCCGGCCGGGCTGCTGGACCGGGCCAGCTCGCTCACCCCGGGTATCGAGTCGCCGACGGTCTCCCCGTTGCACCGGGAGGGCTGGGTGGCGGTGCAGGCGATGGTGCTCCGCGACGACGTGCACCGGATCATGGACGAACTCTACGAACTGGGCGCCCGCGCGATCCTGGTCACCAACATCCACGCCTGCCGGCTGTGACCGGTGGGTGGGCCGGTACGTCGCTGTGTGGCGGCGGCCGCCCGGGTACGACCGGATGGCAGACTGGTGGGGTGAGTGACACCGACGTGGTCCGGGTGCGGCCCCGGCGAATCCGGCTGGTCTGCTGGGTGTCGGCCATCCTGCTGGTCGTGGTCTTCGCCCTGGTCGCCACCACCCTCACCGGCCCCACCGGTAACGGGTACGGCACCTTCCAGCGCGGCGACCAGTTGGCCATGATCGGGCTCGGGATCATGTTCGCCCTGGGCACCCTGCTGTTCACCCGACCCCGGGTCGAGGCGGACGTGCGGGGGGTGCGGGTCCGCAACATCATCGGCTCGTACGAGCTGCCCTGGGAGGTCGTCCGCGGCGTCCGGTTCGACCGTGGGGCACCCTGGGCGGCGCTGGAGCTCTACGACGACGACCTGCTGCCGGTGGTCGCCCTCCAGGCCGCCGACAAGCAGCTCGCCGTCGACGGGGTACGCGCCCTGCGCCGCCTGCACCAGGCGCACCTGACCGCGCTCGCTGAGCGGGCAGCGGGCCGGCGCCCGGTTTGAGGAGCCGCTGGCCGAGGGTGTAGTGTTGTCGAGTCGACCAGGCTGTCCTAACCGTTAGGACGGCCGTGAAAGCGGAGCGCCTGCTCCCACCCGAGTCGCCGCCTGTGGCGTCCGGGTCCGGTCACCGGTTCCGGGCACGTCCCGGCGCCGGATGCGCGATCCTGTGATCGTGCCGACCGGTCGAGCGGGCCCTGGCATACGCCGGGGCCTTCTACTTTCCGGGCCGGCTCCCACCGGGAGCCGCCGGGTCGGCCACGCATGAAGATCCGACTCGAGGAGGCCCCATCAGCGTCGAACCACGCGTGAACGAGCAGATCCGGGCACGTGAGGTCCGACTGGTCGGCCCCGAGGGTGAGCAGGTGGGCATCGTCCCGCTGGAGCGCGCCCTTCAGCTGGCCGCGGACGTCGATCTGGACCTGGTCGAGGTTGCGCCGATGGCGCGCCCGCCGGTGTGCAAGCTCATGGACTTCGGCAAGTTCAAGTACGAGAGCGCACTGAAGGCGCGCGAAGCGCGGCGTAACCAGCAGCAGACCGTCATCAAGGAGATGAAGCTCCGGCCGAAGATCGATCCGCACGACTACGAGACCAAGAAGGGTCACGTGGTGCGGTTCCTGAAGGCCGGTGACAAGGTCAAGGTGACGATCATGTTCCGCGGTCGCGAGCAGAGCCGCCCGGAGCTGGGCTACCGGCTCCTGCGCCGGCTCGAGTCCGAGATCACGGAACTGGGATACGTGGAGTCCGCTCCGAAGCAGGACGGCCGAAACATGATCATGGTTCTCGCTCCGCACCGGGCCGTTAAGGCCTCCGCGGTCGCCGCCACGGCGTCCCGCGGTGGACCCCGGGAGCGGACCGCGGAGGAGCCCGCCACCGCCGCGGCCGCCGAACCTGCGGTGACCAGTGAGAGCGCAGCAGCCGGTGAGACCGGCACGACCGCTGACACCAGCGGTCAGTAACAGGGGAGAAGACGTTCCACATGCCGAAGATGAAGAGCCACACGGGGATGGGCAAGCGGGTCCGCGTGACCGGCAAGGGCAAGATCACGAAGCAGCAGGCCGGTCTGCGTCACAACCTCGAGAAGAAGCCCTCCACCCGCACCCGCCGGCTGACGGGCGTGGTCGAGGTGGCCAAGGCTGACGTCAAGCGCATCAAGAAGCTGCTCGGCCGCTGACGCGCGCCACCTGAATCCAAGAAGGAGTTGAGATGGCACGCGTCAAGCGGGCTGTTAACGCCCAGAAGAAGCGCCGTACCCTGCTGGAGACCGCGAGCGGATACCGCGGTCAGCGCTCCCGGCTGTACCGCAAGGCCAAGGAGCAGGTGCTGCACTCGATGCAGTACGCCTACCGGGACCGTCGCGACCGCAAGGGCGACTTCCGGCAGCTGTGGATCCAGCGGATCAACGCGGGTGCCCGCGCCAACGGGATGACCTACAACCGGCTGATCCAGGGCCTGCGCCTGGCCGGCATCGAGGTCGACCGCAAGATCCTGGCTGACCTGGCCGTCAACGACGCCGCCGCGTTCGCGGCGATCGTCGAGCTGGCCCGGGCCGCCGTGCAGGCCGAGGGCACCGGCGGCGCGCCCGCCCAGGCCGCCTGAGTCCCACGCAGCGCAGCGAGGCGTCCCTCGGCAACGGGGGACGCCTCGCGCGTGCGGCCGAGACCATGCTCTTCACACCGCGTACGCCCCGGGTGGTGGCCGCGCGCCGACTCCAGCGTCGCCGCGACCGCGAGGCCGCGGGTCGGTTCCTCGCCGAGGGACCGCAGGCGGTCCGGGAGGCGCTGAGCCGACCCCGCACCGTGCTGGAGCTGTTCGGCACCCCGGCCGCCCTCGACCGGTACGCCGATCTGGCGGCGAGCGCCGCCGGCGGCGACGTGCCCGTCTCCGAGGTGACCGACGAGGCCTTGGCCGCGCTCGCCGAGACCGTCGCCCCGCAGGGGCTGGTCGCCGTCTGCCGGCACCTCGACGTGTCCCTGGAGGTCGCGTTGTCACGCGTCCCCCGGCTGGTGGCCGTGCTCGCCGGCATCCGTGACCCGGGCAACGCCGGCACCGTGCTGCGGACCGCCGACGCGGCCGGCGCCACCGCGGTGATCTTCGCGGGTGACGCCGTCGACCCGTACAACGGCAAGTGCGTCCGGTCGTCGGCCGGCAGCCTCTTCCACGTCGACGTGGTACGCGAACGCGACCCGGCCGCAACGCTCACCGCCGCCCGGGCCGCCGGACTGACGGTGCTCGCCGCCACCGGCCACGGCGAATCTGACCTCGACGAGCTGGTCGACGCCGGCCGGCTGGCGGCACCGACCGCCTGGCTGTTCGGCTCCGAGGCGCACGGCCTGCCCGTCGACCTGGCCGAGGCCGCCGACGCCCGGGTCCGGGTGCCGCTGCACGGGCGGGCCGAGAGCCTCAACCTGGCTGCGGCGGCGGCCGTCTGCCTGTACGCTTCGGCCAGAGCACAGCGCTGACCCGAGGTCAGGCGCGCATGACGGAGGAGACGCGGCCCCCATGGTGAACGCACCACGGCGTTCGTTTAGCCAGCCCGCCGGTGTCGGCGGGCGGCGGGCCTGACCTGCTCTCCACACGACTCCCACCGGCGGGCTGCGGCACAGCCGCGCGTCCGTAGACTCGCCTAGCCGCCCGCGAGGGCCGGCGCCGTCGTGAGGGAGTGCCCGTACGCCATGACTTACCGCAACGATCCGTACGACCCGAAGCAGGTCGCCCTGCTGGACCCGGCCGCGCTGGCCGAGGCCGTGACCGAGGCCGAGAAGGCGTTCGCCGCCGCCGGTGACCCGGACGCGCTGGCCGCGGTGCGCCCGGCGCACCTGGGCGACCGGGCCCCGGTCTCGCTGGCCCGTCGCGAGATCGGCGCGCTGCCGCCGGCCGCCAAGGCCGACGCCGGCAAGCGGGTCAACGAGGCCCGCCGGGCCATCGAGCAGGCGCACGCCGCCCGGGCCGAGGTGCTGGAGCGCGAGCAGGCCGAGCGGGTCCTGGTCGCCGAACGAGTCGACGTGACGTTGCCGTACGACCGGCGCCCGCGTGGCTCCCGACACCCGATCACGCTGCTGATGGAGCAGATCAGCGACCTGTTCATCGGGATGGGCTACGAGGTGGCCGAGGGCCCCGAGGTCGAGCTGGAGTGGACCAACTTCGACGCGCTGAACATCCCCGCCGACCACCCGGCGCGGGGGCTGATGGACACCTTCCACATCGCACCGGAGGGTTCCGGTCTGGTGCTGCGTACGCACACCTCACCGGTGCAGGCACGCACCATGCTCAGCCGCAAACCGCCGATCTACGTGGTGGTGCCCGGCCGGGTCTACCGCACCGACGAGTTGGACGCCACCCATTCCCCGGTCTTCTACCAGGTGGAGGGTCTGGTGGTGGACAAGGGCATCACGATGGCGCACCTGCGGGGCACCCTCGACCACTTCGCCCGGGCGATGTTCGGCGCGGGGGCGAAGACCCGGTTCCGGCCGCACTACTTTCCGTTCACCGAGCCGTCGGCGGAGTTCGACGTGTGGTTCCCGGAGCACCGCAAGGGCCCGCAGTGGGTCGAGTGGGGTGGCTGCGGCATGGTCAACCCGCGGGTGCTGCGGGCCTGCGGCATCGACCCGGAGGTCTACTCCGGCTTCGCCTTCGGCATGGGCATCGACCGGACGGTGATGTTCCGGCACGGAGTGGGCGACATGCGGGACCTGGTCGAGGGCGACGTCCGGTTCACCCGGGCGTTCGGCCACGGGGCTTAGTGCGGGCGCGAGTTACGGAGACGGTGGTTACCCATAATGCGAGTTTCTCTCAGTTGGCTGCGGGAGTACGTCGACGTACCCGACCTGCCCGTCGACGAGCTGGAGCGGGCCCTGGTCGACCTCGGCATCGAGGTCGAGTCCATCGTGGACCTGTCCGGCACGGTCACCGGGCAACTGGTGGTCGGCGAGGTCCTGGAGATCGAGGAGCTGACCGGCTTCAAGAAGCCGATCCGGTTCTGCCTGGTGAACGTGGGCGCCGCCAACGGCACCGGTGAGCCGCAGGAAATCGTCTGCGGTGCCCGCAACTTCGCCCCGGGTGACCGGGTGGTGGTGATCCTGCCCGGCGGCGTGCTGCCGGGTGGCTTCGCCATCGGTGCCCGCCGCACGTACGGGCGCAACTCCAGCGGCATGATCTGCTCGGCCCGGGAACTGGGCCTGGGCGACGACCACTCCGGCATCCTGGTGCTGCCCGAGCACGTGGTGGCGGCGCCCGGCGACGACGCCCGTCCGGTGGTCGGCCTCGACGACGTCATCGTCGAGGTGGAGATCACCCCGGACCGGGGCTACCAGATGTCACTGCGCGGGCTCGCCCGCGAACTGGCGCACGGCCTCGGCCTCGACTACTCCGACCGGGGCCGGATGCCCGCGACGCCCGGCACGGCCGAGCCGGCGTACCCGGTCGAGGTGCGCGACCCGGTCGGCTGCGACCGGTTCGCGGCCCGGATGGTGCGCGGCGTCGACCCGGCGGCGCAGACCCCGGACTGGATGCGGCAACGGCTGACCATCGCCGGCATCCGCAGCATCTCGTTGCCGGTGGACATCACCAACTACGTGATGCTCGAACTCGGCCAGCCGATGCACGCCTTCGACGCCGACCGGATCGCCGGCCCGCTGGTGGTGCGCCGGGCGGTACCGGGGGAGAAACTGACCACGCTCGACGGGGTGACCCGCGCCCTCGCCCCCGAGGACATGGTCATCTGCGACGCCGGGCTGCCGAACCCGGTCGCCGCCGAGGGTGACGGCATGCCGATCTCACTGGCCGCCGTGATGGGCGGCGAGACCAGCGAGGTGCTGCCGGGCACCGTCAACGTGCTCTTCGAGGCCGCGCACTGGGACCCGGCGATGGTGGGTCGCACCGCGCGCCGGCACAAGCTGTTCAGCGAGGCGGCGAAGCGTTGGGAGCGCGGGGTCGACCCGGCGCTGCCGCTGGTCGCCCTGGACCGGGCGGTCGGGCTGCTCACCTCGTACGCGGGCGGCACCGCCGGCGAGGAGGTGCTGGACATCAACCACGTCCGGCCGCGTACCCCGGTCACCCTGCCGGCGGACCTGCCCAGCCGGCGGGTCGGTGTGGACTACCCGCCGGCCCGGGTGGTCGCGCTGCTGGAGCAGGTCGGCTGCACCGTGGCGCGCGGCACCGACCGGCTGGCCGAGGAACCGGGCTCGGTGGGGGTGGCCGCCGGAGACGGCGAGGCGCTGAGCGTCACCCCGCCGACCTGGCGGCCCGACCTGACCGATCCGGCGGACCTGGTCGAGGAGGTGGTCCGCCTCGACGGGTACGACAAGGTGCCGTCGGTGCTGCCGACCGCGCCGCCCGGCCGGGGCCTGACCTGGCAGCAGCGACGCCACCGGGCGGTGTCCCGTTCCCTGGCCGAGCGCGGCTACGTCGAGGTACTGGCGCACCCGTTCGTCGCCACCGAGCTGGCCGACCAGCTCGGCCTGCCCGCCGACGACCCGCGCCGCCGGGCGGTGCGGCTGGCCAACCCGCTGTCGGAGGAGGAGCCGCTGCTGCGCACCACGCTGCTCGGCCCGCTGCTCGGCATCGTCCGGCGCAACCTCGGCCGTGGCCTGCGGGACCTGTCCCTCTACGAGATCGGCACGGTCTTCCAGCCTCGGGTGGATGCCGGCAGCCCGCCGCCGATGGGCGTGGACCGGCGTCCTACCGACGCGGAGTTCGCCGCCGCCGACGCGGTGGTTCCGCACCAGCCCCGGCACGTCGCCGTCGTGCTGACCGGTGAGATCGAGCCGGCCGGCTGGTGGGGCGGCGGGCGGGCGGCCGGCTGGGCGGACGCCGTCGAGGCGGGCCGCGCGGTGCTCGCCGCCGCCGGGATACCGGACCGGCAGGTCGAGGTGCGCTCGGCCGAGTACGCCCCCTGGCACCCGGGCCGCTGCGCGGCGCTGCTGGTCGACGGTGCGGTCGTCGGCCACGCCGGTGAGCTGCACCCGCAGGTCGTGGCGACGCTCGAACTGCCGAGGCGGACCTGCGCCATGGAGCTGGACCTGGACGCTCTGCCGGCACCTGCGGTGACGGCCGCGCCCGCTGTCTCCGGCTACCCGCCGGCGCTGATCGACGTGGCGCTGGTGGTGGCCGAGTCGGTACCGGCGGCGCAGGTCCGGCAGGCACTCGTCGAGGGTGCCGGCGAGCTGCTGGAGTCGGTCAGCCTGTTCGACGTGTACGCCTCGGAGCAGCTCGGCACCGGACGCAAGTCACTGGCCTACAAGTTGACCTTCCGGGCTCCGAACCGCACGTTGACGGTCGAGGAGGCGGTGGCCGCCCGCGACGCCGCCGTCGCCCGCGCCGCCGAACGCTGCGGCGCCGCCCTCCGCGGCGCCTGAGCGGCGGGCAAGGGCCCCTTCCCGACGCCTCGTGCGGGGAAGGGGCCCTTGCTCACTGCGGGAGTGGGAGCGGTGTGCGGTCGGTGACGGCGGCAAGGGGGTAGGTGCGGGATCGACCGAAAGGTCAACACCGGTGGCTGTTTGGTTACCCGCGAGTCACGTCTGAGGGGTTAGCCTGCTGTATCCCGACGACCCTGGGATCACACCCGCCACCCCCACGGGAGCCCCCTCATGTCCGATGATCCGCCCGCCTCGGTCGACGTCTGCATCGTCGGTGGTTGTGGCCGGGTGGGCCTGCCGCTGGGCATCGCCTTCGCCGCCCGCGGGCTGTCCGTCGTGCTGTACGACATCAACGCCGAGGCTGTCGCGGGCGTCAACGCGGCCACCCTCCCCTTCGCCGAGCCCGGCGCGGCCGATCCGCTGGCCGAGGCGGTGGCGGCCGGCCGGTTGCGCGCCACCACCGACCCCGCTGCCGTCGGGATCTCGGACCACCTGGTCGTCGTGGTCGGTACGCCGGTCGACGAGCACCTCAACCCGGATCTCGGTGCTGTGCCCCGCGCGTTGGAACGCTGCGCCGAACACCTGCGCGACGGTCAGTTGATCGTGCTGCGCAGCACCGTCTACCCCGGGGTCACCGCGCTGACCGAGAAGTTGCTGGCCGGCAAGGGCCTGCGCGCGGACGT
Organism: Verrucosispora sp. WMMA2121; assembly: GCF_027460185.1. Classification (NCBI taxonomy): domain Bacteria; kingdom Bacillati; phylum Actinomycetota; class Actinomycetes; order Micromonosporales; family Micromonosporaceae; genus Micromonospora; species Verrucosispora sp. WMMA2121. The sequence goes on from NZ_JAPZBH010000001.1 coordinate 24,205, forward strand.
GGCGTTCTGCCCGGAACGGATCGCCGAGGGCCGGGCGATGACCGAGCTGTTCACGCTGCCGCAGATCGTCGCCGCGCGGACCCCGGAGGCGCTGGCGCGGGCGGAAGAGCTGTTCCGGCACCTGACCGACCAGATCGTCCCGCTCGAACCCGAGGAGGCCGAGCTGGCGAAGCTGTTCACCAACACCTGGCGGTACATCAAGTTCGCCACCGCGAACCAGTTCTGGATGATGGCGAACGACTTCGGGCTGGACTTCGCCCGGATCCGGCACGCAGTGGCGTACGACTACCCGCGTGCGGCCGATCTGCCGATGCCCGGTTTCGCCGCCGGGCCGTGCCTGTTCAAGGACACCATGCAACTGGCCGCGTTCAACCGGAACAACTTCGTGCTCGGCCACTCGGCGATGCTGATCAACGAGGGGTTGCCGCTGTATCTGGTGTCCCGCCTGGAAGACCGGTTCGACCTGGCCACCTCGACGGTGGGCATCCTCGGCATGGCCTTCAAGGGCGGCAGCGACGACCCCCGGGAGAGCCTGGCGTACAAGCTGCGCAAGATCCTGGCGTTGAAGACCCGGGAGACGCTCTGCACCGACCCGTACGTGGCCGACGACCGCTTCGTCGACCTGGACGAGGTGTTGCGCCGGGCCGACCTGCTGGTCATCGCCGCACCGCATGAGCAGTACGCCCGCCTGGACACCGACAAACCGGTGATCGACATGTGGGGTCTGACCGGGCAGGGGGTACGGGTGTGATGAATCCCCGGGTCTCGGTGATCGTGCCGGTCTACAACGAGGGCGAGGCGATCATCCGCTGCCTGGAGCGGATGCTGCGTGAACTGATGCTGCCCGCCGAGGTGCTGATCGTGCACGACATGCCCGAGGACACCACGGTCCCGTACGTCGAACGGATCGCGCGTACCGACCCCAGGGTCCGGGCGGTGCTCAACACCTACGGCCGGGGCCCGGCCAACGCGATCCGGTTCGGCATCGACGCGGCCCTGGCACCGGTCGCGGTGGTGACGATGGCCGACGGGTGTGACGATCCCCGGCAGATCGACGAGTTGGCCCGGTTGGTGGACCGGGGGGTGGTGGTCGCCGCGGCCTCCCGGTACATGCCGGGTGGTCAGCAGGTCGGCGGGCCGAGGCTCAAGCGGATGATGTCCCGCTGGGCGGGACGAAGTCTTTACACCTTCGCCCGGGCCGGCACCCGCGACGCCACCAACAGCTTCAAGGCGTACGACACGGCGTTCGTCCGGGAGGTCGGCATCGAGTCGCGGACCGGCTTCGAGATCGGGCTGGAACTGACCGCGAAGGCCACCCGGCTGCGCCTGCCGGTGGCGGAGATTCCGACCATCTGGCTGGACCGTCCGCTCGGCGAGTCCCACTTCGACCTGGGCCGCTTCCTCCCCGGCTACCTGCGCTGGTACCTGTTCGCCTACGGTCGACGGCTGAGCCGGGAGAAGTTGACCGCCCGGGTGCGGACGGCGGCCGTGCCGGCTCCGCGTGGCACCGAGTACGAGAAGACGGCATAGGAGCGTTCGTGGCGAAGATCCTGGTAACCGGTTCGGCCGGCTTCATCGGCGGCTATCTCGTCGCGGAGCTGCTGGACCGCGGCCACGAGGTGGTGGGTGTCGACAACTTCTCGAAGTACGGTCCGGTCGCCCAGAGCCACGAGGGGAACCCCCGGTTCCGGTTCGTGGAGGGGGACGCCCGCGACACCGAGCTGCTGACCGGGCTGCTCGACGGCTGCGACCACCTGGTCGCCGGGGCGGCGATGATCGGCGGGATCTCCTACTTCCACGCGTACGCCTACGACCTGCTCGCCACCAACGAGCGGATCATGGCGGCGACCTGTGACGCGGCGATCCGAGCCCACCGCGACGGCCGGCTGTCCAAGGTCACCTACCTCTCCTCCTCGATGGTGTTCGAGTCCACCGAGCACTGGCCCAGCCGGGAAGGCGACGAGCGACGTGTCCCGCCGCCGCTGTCCTCGTACGGCTTCCAGAAGCTGGCCGTGGAGTACTACGCCCGCGCGGCCTGGGACCAGTACCGGTTGCCCTACACGATCGTGCGGCCGTTCAACTGCGTCGGCGTGGGGGAGGGGCGGGCGCTGGGCCAGGCCGAGGTGCTCTCCGGCAACGTCAAGCTGGCCATGTCGCACGTGGTGCCCGATCTGGTGCAGAAGATCGTCAAGGGGCAGGATCCGCTGCACATCCTCGGCGAGGGCGACCAGGTGCGGCACTACACCTACGGCGGGGACCTGGCCCGGGGCATCGCGCTGGCCATCGAGCATCCGGCGGCGGCCAACGAGGACTTCAACCTCTCCACCGCTGAGTCGACCACCGTGCTGGAGTTGGCCGAGCTGATCTGGCGCAAGATCAAGGGACCGGACGTGCCGTTCCGGTACGTCAGCGACGACCCCTTCCAGCATGACGTACAGAAGCGGGTGCCGGACACCACGAAGGCCCATGAGGTGCTCGGCTTCACCGCCACCACATCCCTGGATGAGATGCTCGACGAGGTCATCCCCTGGGTGACCGACGCGGTCGCCGAGGGCCGCCTCTAGTGCCTTGACCACGAAGGTTCGCGGTGTTGGGTCAGGCTGCGAGGGCGGCGGGTTGGCCCCAGCGTTGTTGGCGTTCGCTGCGGATGCGGGCTCGTTCGCGGCGTTGGGCGGCCAGGACGTCGGGGTGGCGGGCGTTGGCGTTGCGCCAGCGCAGGTAGGTCTGCAGCTTTCGAGTCAGCGCCGGGTGGTTCGGGTGGTTGGAGCCGGCGATGACGAAGGTGCGTAGCGGCCCGAACTGGGCTTCGATCGGGTTGGCCCAGGAGGCGTAGGTCGGGGTGAAGCAGAGCTCGACCTTGTTGCGGGCCGCCCATGCCCGGATCTTGCGGCCTTTGTGCGCGGACAGGTTGTCCAGGATGACGTAGATCGGTGCCCCGTCCGGGCGGGCGGCGCGGATCGACGTGAGTGCGGCCAGGGTGTTCGCGGCGCTCTTGCGGCGCCGGACGACACCCCAGAGCTGGTCGTCGCCGACGGAGTAGCAGCCGTGGAACTGCCGGACGCCGTGCAGCTTGTGGTAGTTCGCGGGCAGCCGGTGCGGATGGCCTGCGGGTGCCCACCCGGCGCCGGGCTGGGGGCGGATCACGAGGGGTCCGAACTCGTCGAAGGCGAACACCCGTTGTGGGAAGTGGGTGCTGACGTACTCGATCCGGGCGAGTTCGGCATCGCGCTGCGGGTCGGTGGACTCCTTCCACGTCTTGGTCCGCTGGAAGGTGATCCGGTGCCGGTGCAGGATCTGCCGCAACCGTTCCCGCCCGATCCGGACCCGGCGGGTGGCATGCAGGCGCAGGTGGTCGGCGAGCTTGCGGATGCTCCACCGGGTGAACGGCCGCCCCAGCTTCTCGGGGCGGGTGTTGGCCGTCTCGACGATGAACTGCTCTTCGTCGCTACTGATGTGGCGGGGACGGCCACCCGCCCACTGAGGGTCCAGGCTGGCCATCCCCATCTCGTTGAACCGGTGAATGACCTGCCGGATCGTGTCCTCATCGGCTTGGACCAAGCGGGCGATCGCCGGCACCGTGTTCCCACCGGCCGAGGCGAGCACGACCATCGCCCGCCGTAGTCGGATCGGAGAACCGGTTCCCCGGCGGGTGATTCTGAGCAGCTGCTGACCTTCCTGGTCACTCAGCCGCCGCACGCGTACAAGATCTGCCACCGCCACAGCCTGACCCGCACAACGCCGCCCGCCCGACAGGCCGCGCGGCGTGTCAACCAACACCGTGAACGTTCGTGGTCACGGCACTAGGTCTCAGAAGGGCCTCCCGCTATGCCTGAGACATAGCGGGAGCCTGCCAAACAGCAGCCGAGAGCTCCCTGTCTTATGATTGTGTCGGTCTTTTTACACTTCCAACCCGTCAGTAGAGCAACCGCCTACAGTCCTTCGTGAACAAGAACGAGGGACTTCTTCATATGCCGGAACCGTCCTCTGATCCGTTGCTGGGCTCGGTCCAAGAGGCCGTCGTTCATGCTTATTATCCGGACCGAGTTCGTACCGCAAGTGGGGCTCGGACCAGGGCACAGGCGGGACAGTCGGTGGTCACCGTGTTCGCCGGGGCACTGGTGGCGACCTTCACCCTGACATCATTGGCGAACGCCCCGCAGTTAACTCGTGCCGGCGGATGCGTTGCCGTGGGTCTGTGGCTACTTGCCGCCGTCCTATACGTGCGTGCGATCGCCACTTCCGTGCCGGTAGGACCTGAAGCCGCGCCAGCGGCACGTGACGCTCGTTCGCTCATCGAGGAGGTCCTCAAGCGTGCTGACCGCGAGGCGCTGCAGATAGATCGGCGGCAGAGCATGGCGAATATCGTATCCGTGCTCGCGCTGGTGGCCACGGTATTCACCTTCACCACCGCACTTCTCATGGAACAACCGGACAAGTCGCGGCGTGGAGTCCTCATTCTCGGTGCGGAGGGCCAAGGGTTGCTTGCCACGCTATGTAACGCCCCATTAGAGCGCCTCGAAGGCGACATCGACGTGACGACATTGGGTGGCCAGTACGTCGCGATCACAGTTCCTCGCTGTGGCACCGATGGGCAGGTGACCTTACGGATCCCGCGCAGCGCGGTGGCAGGGACACTGACTAGGGAGGGCTAGCCAGCATGGCATTGGGGCACGATCCGGCGATCCTGCTGTTGTGCGGCGAACCCGCCCTGTCAGCGGTTGCCACGGACATCATTGAGGCGGCCGTCAACGCGATTGGGCGTTTGCACGAGGAGGGTGGCTCGCTTGATTCCATCGTTCTTGTCGGTGACCTGACCACGAATGCTTCTGCGCCTGAGTTTGAGACCCTCACCGCGCTGGTCGACCGCGTTCTGCGCGAATGCCTCGAGGCGCCTGGACTCCAGGAACTGCCTGTCGTCCTAGCGGCGCCCGGGCCTCATGATCGGCAGCCGCGGGCCTCCTCGCTGGTGACCGTGCGGTCGTTGACCGACTGGTGGCCACAGGTACAGGAGAGCTTTTGGGCAGGCGAGACCCCCGATGTGGAAGAGGTCATCCGGGACAGTTTCGCCCACTTCATCAGATGGTACGAGCATTACCAGCCAGAGTCGGGACGGTGGGATGGCACGCTTCCCGGCGACGTAGGGGTGGTACTTGATGCGGGCGGGGTACGACTTGGACTGGCAGTGGCTAACACCGCATTCCGGATGCTTGCCGTCGATGCCGGTGAGGATCTCGCCACGCTTCATCCGATGCAGATGCCGGCATTCCTGAGAGACACGAACGGGCAGCCGCCAGTAGACGCCTTCGCGCTCGTAACAGCGTTGGCCCCGGCAAATTTCGCGCCGGTTGCGCCGGTTCCCGCTTTTCCGATCGTCGGACGCCCAAGACCGACGTCCGCTGCCGGTTGGAACATGGCTCAACCAGGGGTCAGCCTTCTCATCGCAGGTCGAGACGGGGCCGGGAACGTCCGGTTGACCGACCAGATGCGAGTCCATCGCCTCGACGTGATGGCACCGGTCTCGAATGAGTCGGCAAGCCCGGCACAACCTAAGGTGCAGCCTTCCTCCTCGGTTAACGACGGCGGCGAGCCGTTGCGAACGACTAACGAGGAGCTACTCGGCCTGCTCGGAGCCCTTGATCAATCCATCGCTACCGGCAACGCGGTCCTTGTGGTTACTTCCGGGATCGAGGCCGAGTCGTGCGGCGAGTGGGAGACTGAACTGAGCACTCCTGACGCTCTTTTCGAGGCGTTAGCAGAGTACCTACCAGCGCAGACCGACGGGCGGGTTGCTCTCGCTGAGGTCATGAACCGGCTGCGACAGGTGGATCCAGCCCTTGTCCGCCGCACCGTTGCCGGCATGCTGGTCGACACCGGCTCGGCGATCAACAAGACGGCCATGCGTCTGCTGCTGGCACCGTGGTACCGCATCTACGACTGCACCGGAACGAACATCTTCGCGGCAATAGCGGAACGCGTGCAGGTAGGCGCGGACGTGGTGGTGGTCGACGCTCACGGAGAGGCACCCGGCAGCCTCCGTCCGGAGCTTGAGGTGGTGGCCATGAACGGCATCGCCCCGGGCACCCCTGTCGCTCCGGTGGTCTTCGACATCGACGATCGGGGTCGGGGATCGCGCGCGCGGTGGTTTCGCCAGATGAAGGCGGATCTGATCACGCACCCGGTGGTGTTCGTGTCTAAAGAAATCAACAGCCGGCACATGTCGCTGTACCTGGACGCGCTTGTTGGGGAGGATGGTCCTGCGACGGGACAACCGCCGAGGTTTGTGATCGCGCCGGGGAATGATCCGATAGTCGCCTGGAAGCTTGCTGGCGCTGGTTTTGCACAACTACCGGTCGGGATCACCGAGTTGGCGCGGCACCAACTCGGTACGAGCCGTGAGCCGATCCGTCGCGGCATTCAGCTACGCGCCCGTATGCGAGCTGTGCAGGACCGCAATGCGGGGGTGCAGATGGTCTCCGCCCTGTTGGAGGCGGCACCTGAAGGCGATCCATTCTATCTTAGGGGCACGGACCCGACCTGGGGGGATGTCAAAGAGGCCATTCCCGCGTCGCTGTCGACACTGAGCACGATGCTGAAGGCGGCCGAGGCATCCGTCCCCCAGCGGCCTGTGCTGGTGCTCAACGACCGGTCGGGCACCGGCAAATCGACGACGTTGATGCAGTTCGCGATGGCCCTGCACACGAAGGGTCTAGCGGTGGGGTGGGTAGACCGGGCTACGACTAAGTCTAGCCAGGACGTGTTCGAAGAGTGCATTGCCCTCGGCCTGGATGCCGTGCTCATCGACGACGTCGACATCTTCGGTGCCGAAGCCGCCCGACTTATGACCCGGCTCGGCCGTCGAGGAAATGTGCTCGTCGCCGCGACGATCCGGAGCACCCGCGGGCATCTCCTAGACGAGGTACCCGGTTTGACTCAGGTGCCGCCACTGCGGCTGACCGACGAGGATCTGGACGCGTTGGTGCGCCGCCTCGATACGTATCGCCAGCTCGGCAAGCTCAAGAAGCTGAAGCTGCACGCAGCCAGGATCGAGCGACTGCGCCAAGTCTGTGACCGAGATTTGATGGCAGCGATGGTGGAGGTGATAACCGGTTACCGCTTCGAGCAGCGAGTAAACAGCGAGTTCGACCAACTCGACCAGCGGGAGCGCAACATATATGCCACCGTTTGTATGTTCGAGGCGCTGCAGTATGAGGATCGCTCCCTGACGCTTCCGCAGAATGCGCTGCTTCAGATCGCTTCGGACGGTCCGCCCGACACTGCCGTTAACCGCGCAATCGAGGGCCTAATCAGTTCGCGGCGAATGCTGGTCAGGCGAGAGTCTGGTCACATTAGGACGCGACACCGCGTAGTGGCGGAGGCGATGGAGAAGTCCCTCCGCGGGGACAAGGCGTATTTTCGTCAGCTTTTCGAACAGTTGCTTCTTTTCTACGTGCAACGTGGTTCCGGCATAACGGATCGTAATGATCCCACGCGCCGTGCTATGGTAGCGTTGATCAACCATCGAGTTATGATCAAGTCTGGGTTGTCTGTCAAGACCGTTCGTGAGGTGTACAGCGAACTGCACGATTACCTCAAGGACGACTTCCACTATTGGTTGCAGTGTGGTTCTTACGAATTGGAGAAGCGGAACCTTGACTTGGCGGCAACCTACTTGGAAACCGCGAGGGGTTGCGAGGGTGGCTTAGACCACTTCAAGGTCGTTACGACCTGGGGGATGGTGTGCCTGCGTCGGGCCAATGAGAGCCCTGCGGACAGTGTGCTGCACGCGGAGGCTGCGGAGGCGTTCAAGGAACTTGAACGGGTGGCCTCGCAGGAGGGCGATCGCTCGCCACACACCTTCGCCACCATTGTGCAGGACGGGACGCTGTGGTTGCAGCGTGGAAGCTTCTTCACGGTTGACGAGCGACAGGACATCGCGCGCCGTATTCTCCGCTGGATCGAGATCGGGCGTCGGCTGCTTAATCTGAACGTTCACTTCCGCTCCGTGGCGGATCAATACTCGCCCGCGCTGAAGAAGATGGTGGAGGCTGAGGAGGACCAGGCCATTCCCTTGTGAGTGGCGACGGCCCGTCGCCAGCGGCATTGGGTCGGCCCTGGCGGACGTGGAGGTCGTGGGCAACTTCTCATGGTAATGCATCACCACGCATGAACTTGCGATGACCGTTGCGTTGCTGCTAGCCTCGTATGCATATTCATGCGGAGGTGGGTATGGGGATTCGGGCTGCGGTCGCCGGGGCGAGCGGGTACGCCGGTGGTGAGCTGCTCCGTCTGCTCGCCGGGCACCCCGAGTTCGACCTGGTCGCCGCGACCGCGCACAGCCAGGCCGGGCAACCGGTCGAGGCCGTTCACCCGCAGCTGACCGGGCTGGACATCACCCTCGGCGGGACCACGCCGGAGGTGCTGGCCGAGGCCGATCTGGTCTTCCTCGCGCTGCCGCACGGTGAGTCCGCCGCCCTGGCGGCGCGACTGCCCGCCGGGGTCCGGATCGTCGATCTCGGCGCCGACCACCGGCTCGCCGACGGCGACGCCTGGGCCCGTTACTACGGCGGCCCGCACGCGGGCGCGTGGACCTACGGCCTGCCCGAGCTGCCCGGCCAGCGGGCGCGGATCGCCACCGCCGAACGGGTGGCCAGCACCGGCTGCTACGCGGCGACGATCACCCTGGCGCTGGCGCCGCTGATCGCCGCCGGTGCCGCCCGACCCGACGACGTGGTGGTCGTCGCCGCGTCCGGCACCTCGGGTGCGGGCCGGGTGGCCAAGGCTCACCTGCTGGCCAGTGAGGTGATGGGCGACCTGTCGCCCTACAAGGTGGGCGCACACCAGCACGTACCCGAGATCAAGCAGGCCACCGGGGCGACCGGGCTGTCGTTCACGCCGGTGCTGGCGCCCATGCCGCGCGGCATCCTGGCCACGGTCACCGCGCTGCCGACCGGCGAGGCCGACCCGCGCGCGGTGCTGGCGCGGGCGTACGCGGACGAACCGTTCGTGCACCTGCTGCCCGAGGGGCGGTGGCCGCACACCGCCGCCACGCTGGGCGGCAACTCCTGCCACCTGCAGGCCGGCGTCGATGTCGACTCCGGCCGGCTGATCGTGGTCGCCGCGCTGGACAACCTGGGCAAGGGTGCCGCGGGCCAGGCGGTGCAGAACGCCAACCTGATGTTCGGTCTGCCCGAAACCACGGGCCTGTCCGTGTGGGGGACCGCGCCATGACCGTGACCACTCCCGAGGGATTCCGGGCGGCCGGGGTCGCCGCCGGCCTCAAGACCAGCGGTGGGCCGGACGTGGCGCTGGTGGTCAACGAGGGCCCCGACACCGCCGTCGCCGGGGTCTTCACCACCAACCGGGTCAAGGCCGCGCCGGTGCTCTGGTCCCAGCAGGTGGTCCAGGGTGGCCGCGTACGGGCGGTGGTGCTCAACTCCGGCGGTGCGAACGCCTGCACCGGCCCGGCCGGCTTCCAGGACACCCACGCCACCGCCGAGCACACCGCCGCCGCGTTGACCTCAGCCAACGCGTACCAGGTCGGTGCCGGTGAGGTGGCCGTCTGCTCCACCGGCCTGATCGGCGAGCGGCTACCCATGGACCGGCTCCTGCCCGGGGTCGCCGCTGCTGTCGAGAGCCTGGGTGACCACGGCGGCGTCGCCGCCGAGGCGATCATGACGACGGACACCCGGCCGAAGACCACCGTTGTCTCCGGTGCCGGCTGGACCGTCGGCGGCATGGCCAAGGGCGCGGGCATGCTCGCCCCGGGGATGGCCACGATGCTCTGTGTCCTCACCACCGACGCGGTGGCCGGGCCGGCGACGCTCGACGCGGTGCTGCGGGCGGCCACCCGGGTCACCTTCGACCGGGTGGACTCCGACGGCTGCATGTCGACAAACGACACGGTGCTGCTGCTGGCCAGCGGTGCCTCGGGTGTCACGCCGAGCGAGGCGGAACTGACCTCGGCGGTCACCGCCGCCTGCCACGACCTGGCCCGGCAGCTGCTCGCCGACGCCGAGGGGGCCACCAAGGAGATCGCCATCGAGGTGGTCGGCGCCGCCGACGAGGACGACGCGGTCGAGGTGGGCCGGTCGGTGGCCCGCAACAACCTGGTCAAGACCGCGCTGTTCGGCAACGACCCGAACTGGGGCCGGATCCTCGCCGCTGTCGGCACGACCGCCGCCGCCTTCGAGCCGGACGCGGTCGACGTGGCGGTCAACGGTGTCTGGGTCTGTCGGGCCGGCGCCGCCGCCGAGGACCGCTCGAAGGTCGACCTCTCCGGCCGGGACGTCACCATCCGGATCGACCTGCACGCCGGCACCGCCGAGGCGACGGTGTGGACGAACGACCTGTCGCACGCCTACGTGCACGAGAACTCGGCCTACTCAACGTGAGCGCGAGGAACGCAGCGCAGCGGAGTCCCGCAGTCGCGAGCGGAAGGTTAGCCCGGTGAGCGCGAGGAACGCAGCGCAGCGGAGTCCCGCAGTCGCGAACGGAAGGCGGATCCGGTGAATCTTAACTCCGATCTGGCCCTGGCCCAGGCCAAGGCGGCCACGCTGATCGAGGCGCTGCCCTGGCTGGCCCGTCTGTCCGGTGCCACCGTCGTGATCAAGTACGGCGGCAGCGCGATGGTCGACCCGGAGTTGCGGCGGGCCTTCGCCGCCGACATGGTCTTCCTGCGCTACGTCGGCCTCAAACCGGTGGTGGTGCACGGCGGCGGACCGCAGATCTCGGCCATGCTCGGCCGGTTGGGCATCGCCAGCGAGTTCCGGGGTGGCCTGCGGGTGACCACCCCGGAGGCGATGGACGTGGTCCGGATGGTCCTGTTCGGGCAGGTGGGCCGCGAACTGGTCGGGTTGATCAACGCGCACGGTCCGTTCGCGGTCGGCCTGTCCGGTGAGGACGCCGGGCTGTTCCGGGCGGTGCGGCGGTCCGCGTACGTCGACGGGCAGCCGGTCGATGTGGGTCAGGTCGGCGACGTCGAGTCGGTGGACGTCTCGGCGGTGGACGACCTGATCGCGGCCGGCCGAATTCCGGTGATCTCCACGGTGGCGCCGGACGCGGACGGGGTGTTGCACAATCTGAACGCCGACACCGCCGCCGCCGCGCTCGCGGTCGCGTTGCGGGCGCGCAAGCTGGTCGTGCTCACCGACGTGCCCGGCCTGTACGCCGACTGGCCGGACAGGTCCAGCCTGCTCAGCGAGATCAACACGGACGAGTTGGCGAAGCTGCTGCCGTCGCTGGAGTCGGGCATGGTGCCGAAGATGGAGGCGTGCCTGCGGGCCGTCGACGGAGGAGTGCCGGCCGCACACGTCGTGGACGGTCGGGTCGCCCATTCCACCCTGCTGGAAGTGTTCACCCCGGAAGGCTTCGGAACGATGGTGATTCCCTCATGAGCGCCCTGGTCAGCCGGTGGCGGCAGGCGATGATGGACAACTACGGCACGCCGCCGTTGGCGCTGGTGTCGGGTTCCGGCGCCGTCGTGGTCGACGAGGCCGGCCGGGAGTACGTCGACCTGCTCGGCGGCATCGCCGTCAACTCTCTCGGGCACGCGCACCCGACGGTGGTGGCGGCCGTGTCGAAGCAGGTCGCCACGCTCGGCCACGTCTCCAACCTGTACGTCTGCGAACCGCCGGTGGCGCTCGCCGAACTGCTGCTGGCCCTCGCCGGCCGGCCGGGCCGGGTGTTCTTCGCCAACTCCGGAGCCGAGGCCAACGAGGCGGCGTTCAAGCTCTCCCGGTGCACCGGCCGCACCGGGGTGGTGGCCACCGTCGGCGGCTTCCACGGGCGGACGATGGGCGCTCTCGCCCTGACCGGTCAGCCGGCCAAGGCCGACCCGTTCCGGCCGCTGCCGGGCGAGGTGACCCATGTCCCCTACGGTGACGTGGCCGCGCTGGCCGCGGCGGTGACCGACGCCACGGCCATGGTGATCCTGGAGCCGATCCAGGGCGAGAACGGTGTGGTCGTCCCGCCCGCCGGCTACCTCGCCGCGGCCCGCCGGATCACCGCCCGGCACGGTGCCCTCCTGGTGCTGGACGAGGTGCAGACCGGCGTCGGCCGGACCGGGCACTGGTTCGCCCATCAGGCCGACGGCGTCGAACCGGATGTGGTGACCCTGGCCAAGGGGCTTGGTGGCGGGTTGCCCATCGGCGCGACGCTCGCCTTCGGCCCGGCCGCCGACCTGCTCGGCCCCGGTTCGCACGGCAGCACCTTCGGCGGCAACCCGGTCAGTTGCGCCGCCGCGCTGGCCGTCATCTCCACGATCGCCAGTGAGGGGTTGCTCGACCACGTCAAGCGGCTCGGTGAGCGGCTGCGTCGGGGGATCGAGGCGCTCGGTCATCCGCTGGTGGCCGGCGTACGCGGTGCGGGGCTGCTGCTCGGCGTCACCCTGACCGCACCGTTGTCCGCCGCGCTCGCCGGGGCGCTGCGCGAGGCCGGCTTCCTGGTCAATCCGATCCAGCCCGACGTGATCCGGCTGGCCCCGCCGTTGATCCTCACCGCCGCTCAGGTCGACGCCTTCCTGGCGGCGCTGCCGGCCGCCCTGGCGGCGTCCACGGGTGTCCCGGATCGGGTTGCCCCGGTCGCGCCGTCCGGCGGTGCGATTCCGGTCGCCCCGGTCGACGGGAGTGCGCCGACCAGTTTCTCGACCAACCCGGTGGCGCCGAGGGAGGCTTCCGCGTGATCCGGCATTTCCTGCGTGACGACGACCTGTCGCCGGCCGAGCAGTCCGCGGTGCTCGACCTGGCCGGCCGGATGAAGGCCGACCGGTTCGCGTTCGCGTCGTTGGCCGGGCCGCGCTCGGTGGCGGTGCTGTTCGACAAGCAGAGCCTGCGCACCCGGATCTCCTTCGACGCCGGCATCGCCGAACTGGGTGGTCACCCGCTGGTGGTGGACACCCAGGTCACCCACTTCGGCCGGGGTGAGTCGCTCGGCGACGCCGGCCGGGTGCTGTCCCGCTACGTGGCCGCGATCGTGCTGCGTACCCATGGCGACGACCGGATCGCGGAGGTCGCCGCCGGAGCCACCGTGCCGGTGGTCAACGCGCTCACCGACGGGTTCCACCCGTGCCAGTTGCTCGCCGACCTGCTCACCATCCGCGAGTGGTTTGGTGGCACGGTGGGGCGGACGCTCGCCTACGTGGGGGACGCGGCGAACAACATGTCCCACTCGTACCTGCTGGCCGGCGCGACCGCCGGCATGCACGTGCGGGTCGCCGGTCCGGCCGGTTTCCACCCGCACGCGGAGGTGGTGGCCCGGGCCGAGGCGATCGCCGCCGGCACCGGCGGTTCGGTCCGGGTGCTCACCGACCCGGTCGCCGCCGTCCGCGACGCCGACGTGGTGGCCACCGACACCTGGACCTCGATGGGACAGGAGGCCGACGGCATGGACCGCAGCACCCCGTTCCTGGCGTACCAGGTCAACAAGGCGCTGCTCGGGCACGCCGCGCCGGAGGCTATCGTGCTGCACTGCCTGCCGGCACACCGCGGCGAGGAGATCACCGACGAGGTGCTCGACGGCCCGCGCAGTGCCGTCTTCGACCAGGCGGAGAACCGGCTGCACGCCCAGAAGGCGCTGCTGACCTTCCTGTTGCAGGAGTCCCGGTGAGCGCGAGGAACGCAGCGCAGCGGAGTCCCGCAGTCGCGAACGGAAGGTTGGCCCGGTGAGCGCGAGGAACACCGCACCGCTGACCCGGGGTGCCCGCCACGCCCGCATCGTCGAGTTGATCCGCGACCGGGCGGTCCGTTCGCAGACCGAGCTGGCCGAGTTGCTCGGCGCGGAGGGCGTCCAGGTCACCCAGGCCACCCTGTCGCGGGACCTGAAGGAGCTGGGCGCGGTCACCGCGCGGGGCGGTGACGGCCGCGCCGTGTACGTGATTCCCGAGGATGGTCACCGGCCGCTGCGCGACGCCGAGGCGGCACCGGCCCGTCTGGTGCGGCTGTTGCGTGAGCTGCTCAACGAGGTCGATTCCAGCGGCAACATCGCGGTCCTGCGTACTCCGCCGGGGGCCGCCCACTACCTGGCCAGCGCGTTGGATCGGGCGGGCCTGTCGGAGGTCGTCGGCACCATCGCCGGCGACGACACCATTTTCGTCGTGGCACGTGCCGCCGACGGTGGCGCCGCGCTCGGTGAACGGCTCGCCAGCTGGGCCCGCCGGGACGACAGTGCCGAAGGGAGCGGTACGCAGTGAGCGAGGTCGTGTCGGACGTGGGTGCCCGGTGGGGAGGCGGCTGATCGTGGGGACCACAATTGACCGGGTGGATGACAAGAGCCTGACCGAGAACAGCGCAGCGGCCAACCGGACGAGCCTGTGGGGAGGGCGGTTCGCCGGTGGCCCGTCGGAGGCCCTGGCCCGCCTGTCGGTCAGCGTGCAGTTCGACTGGCGGCTGGCCCCGTACGACATCGCTGGTTCCCGGGCGCACGCCCGGGTGCTGGCCGGTGCCGGCCTGCTCGACCCGGAGGAGCTGGGTCGCATCCTCGCCGCCCTCGACGACCTGGAGGCGGCCTGCGCCTCGGGCGCGTTCCGTCCCACGGTCGACGACGAGGACGTGCACACCGCTCTGGAGCGTGGCCTGCTGGAACGGCTCGGCAGTCTCGGCGGCAAGCTGCGCGCCGGCCGGTCCCGCAACGACCAGGTCGCCACCGACCTGCGGCTCTATCTGCGCGATCACGCCCGGGGCGTGGCCGCGCGGCTGGTGGAGCTGGCCGAGGCGCTGGTCGAGCAGGCGGGGCGGCACGTGGACACCGCCGCGCCGGGCATGACGCACCTGCAGCACGCCCAGCCGGTCACCTTCGGCCACTGGCTGCTCGCCCACGTGCAGCCGTTGCTGCGGGACCTGGAGCGGCTCCGCGACTGGGACCACCGGGCGGCGGTAAGTCCGCTCGGCGCGGGGGCGCTCGCCGGTTCGGGCCTGCCGCTGGACCCGGTGGCGGTCTCGAAGGAGCTGGGGTTCCGGACGTCCTTCGCCAACTCGATGGACGCGGTCGCCGACCGGGACTTCGTCGCCGAGTTCCTCTTCGTCACCGCGATGATCGGGGTGCACCTGTCCCGCCTCGGTGAGGAGGTGGTGCTCTGGACGTCGCAGGAGTTCGGCTGGGTGGAGCTGGACGACGCCTTCGCCACCGGCTCGTCGATCATGCCGCAGAAGAAGAACGCGGACATCGCCGAGCTGGCCCGGGGCAAGTCGGGTCGGCTGGTCGGCGGGCTGGTCGCGGTGCTGACCATGCTCAAGGGCCTGCCGATGACGTACGACCGGGACATGCAGGAGGACAAGGAGCCGGCTTTCGACGCGGTCGACACCCTGGAACTGCTGCTGCCGGCGCTCGCCGGAATGATCTCCACGATGACGGTACGCGTCGACCGCCTGGTCGCCGCCGCGCCGGTGGGCTTCTCCCTGGCCACCGAGGTGGCCGACTGGCTGGTGCGCAAGGGTGTGCCGTTCCGCGACGCGCACGAGATCACCGGCAAGTTGGTGGCGCTCTGCGCGGCCCGGGACTGTGCCCTCGACGAGGTCTCCGACGCCGACCTGGCCACCGTCAGCGAACACCTCGACCCGGCCGTACGCGACGTGTTGTCGGTCCGCTCGGCGCTGGCCGCCCGCATCACCCCCGGCTCGACGGGCCCCGGCCCGGTAGCCGACCAACTCGCCACCGCCGCCGACCAGCTGACCACCTGGCGCGAGTGGTCCGCCGAGCAGGTCGTCCCCCGCTGACCCGCACCCCTTCGCGATCTCTCGTGCAGTTTCGGGGAAACTGTCGCCGCCAGGCACGCCGAGGCGACAGTTTCCCCGAAACTGCTGCCTCGACGCGCCCGGACTCAGGCGTCGCGGCGGCGGAAGGCGGCCACCGCCCCACTGCCGATGACAACGACCCAACCGAGCAGAACGAGCAGGCCGGTGGCGGGCGTCAGGACCTGTGCCGGGTCGGGAAGGTAGAGCAGGCCACCAGCCCGATCCGGCAGGTAACGAGCGTGCGGGGTGACGGCGTCCAGCAGCGGCGAAACGACCAGCACCAGGCTGAGCGTGACGACGAGAGCGGAGACGACGGCCCGCAGGAGCGCGGCAAGAGCCAGCCCGAGCAACCCGATGAGCGCGAGGTAGACCGCCGCGCCGACGACGTTCCACGGGAGACCGTCGGTGACCACCGGGACGTTCCGCGCGGCCAGCGCGATTCGGGCCGTGAGCAGCCCGACGCCGAGCGCCGCGACGGCGGTTGCGGTAGCCCAGGCCAGGTAGGCGAGGGTCTTGGCGACCGGCACGGCCAGGCGGTCCGGCACGCACCGCAGGGTGGTGTGTATCTGCCCATCGGCGTACTCGGTCCCGACCGCGAGGACGCCGAGCGAGATGGTGCCGGCCTGGAGGTACGGCACCGCCTGGAGGACGACTGCGACCGGCTCGTCCACCCGGGCCGGCGAGGCGGCCAACGCCCCGGTGACGGCGACGGCTGCGCCGATCGTGCCGAAGACCGCCGCCAGCACCGCCGGCAGGCCGGACAGCTTGGCCAACTCCGCGGCGGTGGCACGGGCGCAGGAGCGGATCATGCGTCCCGCCGCAGGAAAACCGCACTGGCCAGCGCGAGCAGCGCTGCCGTCCAGGTGGCCATGACCAGGCCGCCGGTGACCGGGGCGAGCGCGTCGTCGAACGCCAACAGGTCACCGGCGAACATGCTCATGCCCGCGAGATCGGGCAGGAACCGCGCGAGCGGGGTGAGGTGCGACAGCAGCACGGAGACCGAGACGAGGCTGCTGTTCACCACGAGCACGATGATCGGGACGATCCCGTTGCGGGTGAAGACCGTGACCGCGAGGGCGATCAACGCCGTGAGCATCCAGTAGATCCCGGCACCGACGCAGCGGGACAGCACCCCTTCCGGTGCCGGTGGAGCGTCGGTGCCGACTATCCCGCCGGCCAGCGCCAACGAGGCGGGAATCACCACCAGAGCCGCGACCGCGACCAGCAGGACGACGGTGACGACCTTGGCGGCCAGCACACCGAGGCGGTTGGGGATGGCGGTGAGGGTCGTGGTGATCTGCCGACCGCCGCCGATCCGGGCACTGTTCGCGGTGTACTCGCCGGCAACGGCGACGACGCCGAGGACCACCGCGCCGACCGTGCCGATCGGCACCGCGGAGAAGACCGCCTCGACCGGCGAGGTGTAGGCCGTCAGCTCGGTCCGGCCGCTGCGCAGCGCGGCGCGGACACCGACGGCGTTGATCAGAGTGATCGCGACCGGACCGAGCACCGTGACAGCCAGCGCGACAGTGGTCGCCGGCAGCGTCGCCGTCTTGCGAATCTCGGCGACGACCGTGTCGACGAAGGTCATCGCCCACCTGCCGTCGGCCCGGTGAGGGCGAAGAAGGCATCCTCCAGGGTCGGGTAGCCGGCCGTGACGTCTCGGATCGGACCCGCGGCGACGACCCGGCCGTTGGCGATGACGACCAGGTCGTCGGCGATCTCGTCCACCTCCCTCATCAGGTGGCTGGAGAGCAGCACGGTGCCACCGGCGTCCGCGTGCCCGCGCAGCAGAACGCGGATCCAGCGGATGCCCTCCGGATCGAGCCCGTTCACCGGCTCGTCGAGCACGAGTGCACGAGGTTCGCCGAGCAGCGCGGCGGCCAGCCCGAGCCGCTGGCACATGCCGAGTGAGAACCGGCCGACCCTGGTTCCCCCGGCGGCACCGAGCCTGACCTGATCGAGCACCTCGGTCACCCGCCGGATCGGGATGCCGTTGCTGCGCGCCATCCAGGTGAGGTGGTTGCGCGCGGTACGGGAGCGGTGTGCGCCGGAGCCGTCCAGCATCGACCCGACGGTGCGTAGCGGCTGGCGCAGGCGCCGGTACGGTTGGCCGTCGACCAGGGCCGTGCCGGCATCCGCCCGGTCCAGGCCCAACAGGATGCGCAGGGTGGATGACTTGCCCGCACCGTTCGGCCCCAGCAGACCTGTCACCCGGCCCGGTGTGGTCCGGAAGGTGACATCGGTGAGGATCTCGCGGGAGCCGCGCCGCTTGACCAGACGCTCGACTGACAGCATGAGCACCATGTCAGCGCAGCGTGCCGGTCCGCGTCATCGGACCAGAGCCGGGACTTCCGCCAGCCCGCCCACCTCAGGTCGCTCCGACCCAGGTCCGATGTCAGGCCACGGTCCGGGTTCCTAGACTCGCAAGATGGCACCTGACGGGCGACCGACACGGCGGCCCTGGCTGTCCGCCGTCGCCGCCTCGGTGCCGGTGGCTCTGCTCCTCTGCCTGATGACCGCGGGCACCGTGGGTCCGGCCGGGACGCTCCTGTTGACGGTGATCACCACGACCGCCGTCGCGGCGTTGCTCTGGGCGGTGATCGGCGCCCGTCAGCAACGGCGGGTGTACGAGGACCGGCTGACCGCATGGGCGGCTGAGCGGGCCGCGGCGGCGGAACGGTTGCGCATCGCCCGTGAGCTTCACGATCTCGTCTCGCACGGCCTGGGCCTGGTCACCGTGCGTGCCGCCACGGCAGCTCGGGTGACCGGGCCGACCGGTGAGGCCGAACGGGTGAACGCCCTGTCCGACATCGAACAGGTCGGTCGGCAGACCACGGCCGAACTGCGGCGGATGCTCGATGTGCTCCGCGCACCTGGCGCCGAGCCCGCTCCCTTACGACCGCCCGACACACTCGACGCCCTACCGGAGATCGTGCGGTCCACGACCGCCGCCGGGACCGCCGCCACTGTCGAGGTGCGGCGGGTCGGTGAGGTGCCACCCGGCGTGCAGCTCGCCGTGTGCGCGATCGTCCGGGAGGGCCTGAGCAACACGGCCCGGCACGCCGGGCCGACCTGCGTGCACGTCACCGTGGATCGCGACGGCGACGCGATCGTGGTGGAGGTACGGGACACCGGTCCCCGCCCCGGCTGGCGACCCCGCCCCGGTGCCGGCCACGGCCTGGATGGTCTGCGCGAGCGAGTGAGCATGCTCGATGGTGTCTTGCGCGCCGGCCCGGTCGGGCCGGGCTTCCAGCTCACGGCGCGCCTGCCGGCCCGGCGGTCCGGATGACAACCGGATCAGCGGGCCGATCCACAAGCATCCGGGTGCTCGTCGCGGACGACCAGCCGCTCCTGCGGCACAGCCTCGCCCTGCTCATCGACGGCACCCCGGGCCTCACCGTCGTCGGTCAGGCCGCCACCGGACACGAGGCCGTGTCGCTCACCCGGGAACGCCGACCCGACGTCGTCCTGATGGACATTCGGATGCCCGACGGCGACGGCATCGAAGCGACCGGACGCATCGCCGCCGCCACCGACCTGAGCGGTACCAGGGTTCTCGTGCTCAGCATGTTCGCACTCGACGAGTACGTGGCTGCCGCGCTGCGCGCCGGGGCGCACGGCTTCCTGCTCAAGGACGCCCACCCGGACCAACTCGTCGACGCCATCCGACGGACCCACGCGGGCGAGTCCCTCTTCGCGCCCAGCATTCTCACCCGCTTCGTCGCGCACTACCTCGACCGGCCCGGCCCGCCCGAGGTCCGTAAGATCGACAGGCTGACCGGCCGCGAGACCGAGGTGCTGTCTCTCGTGGCCCGCGGCCTGTCCAACGACGAGATCGCCCGGACACTCACCATCTCGATCAAAACCGTCAAGACGCACGTCGGCAACCTGCTCACCAAGCTCGAAGCCCGTGATCGAGCTCAACTCGTCATCGCCGCCTACGAGAACGATCTTGTCGCGCGTCGATCCTCGGAGTAAGTTCCGCCTCCTCCCTGCCGGACGTCGCGGCTTCGGCCCGACCGGATCAGCGGGGGAGTGCCGCTTGCCGGTTGGGCTCCGGGCCGGGTTACCTGGACGGATGGACCATCCCTGGCTTACCGCCCCCGCCGCCGACGTCGCGTGGACCGCGCGGACGCTCCTCGGTGCCGAGGTGGCGGCGAACGGGGTGCGGATCAGGCTGACCGAGGTCGAGGCGTACGCCGGAACCGGTGTGGATCCCGCCTCGCACGCGCATCGCGGGCCAACACCCCGGACCGAGGTCATGTTCGGTCCGGCGGGCTACGCCTACACGTATTTCGTCTTCGGGATGCACTGGTGCCTCAACGTCGTCTGCGGCGATGAGAGAGAGGCGGCAGCGGTCCTGCTCCGCGCCGGCGAGGTGATCGACGGTGTGGACCTGGCCCGCAAGCGGCGTGGCGAGGTGCCCGACCGGGATCTCGCGCGCGGACCGGCACGGCTGGTGGTCGCGCTCGGCGTCGACGCGTCGGCAAACGGCACCAGCGTTGTCGACGGCACCGGGCCGCTGCTGCTGACGCCGCCGACCCACCCGGTCGCGCCATCGGCCGTCTCCGCTGGCCCGCGCGTCGGCGTGGCCGCCGCGCACGACGTGCCCTGGCGCTTCTGGATCACCGGCGACCCGACCGTCAGCCCGTACCGCCGGCACGTGCCACGAAGGCGTCGGCCGTCAGGTCGGTGACCCGTCCTCCTGGGCGGGTGCGGAGCTGGCGGGCAGGCGAGACGGGTTTCTCGGATCTGTCGGCCATCACTGGCGTGGCAACGGCCGGGTCCGCTGGCCCGCCGGCCGAATCTCGAGGCCGATCGTGTGGAACAACGCGGTGTGACGCGACGACGTACCCTGCTGGCACCAGCGAGGCTCTATTGTGGAACGGGGATGTCATGTCTTTCGCCGATGCGGTTCGTTCTGTTCTGTCGCAGTACGCTACCTTCCAGGGCCGGGCTCGTCGCTCCGAGTACTGGTGGTTCTCGTTGTTCCTCCTTCTGGTTGGAATTGCGGCCCGGGTCGTCGACAGTGCGCTGGGCGTCGACTTCGAGGCGTCGGGCGGACCTGTTTCCTTGGTCGTCAATCTGGCACTTCTGCTGCCGTCGCTGGCTGTCTCCGTACGGCGTCTGCACGACCTGGACCGTTCCGGTTGGTGGTTGTTGCTCGCCCTGATCCCGATTGTCGGGTGGATTGTGCTGCTGGTGTTCGCCGTCCAGAACGGTACGCCCGGTCCAAACCGCTTCGGCCCCAGCCCGAAGTCATAGACGAGCATCCGCTCACGAGCCGTGCCACGCGTTGATCCGCCGCATCAGCGTGGATGGGACGGCCGTGACGGGGGACACTGACGCGAGGCGGGCTCGCGGAATAGTTGACTCGTCAAATATGTTGTCGGGGGCGTCGGGCACCACCGCCCGGTCGGACGACACGAGGGAGCGGTCATGCAGTTCGGAGTCTTCACCGTCGGCGACGTCACGGTCGACCCGACGAACGGCCGGGAGCCCACCGAGGCCGAACGGATCAAGGCGATGGTCACCATCGCGTTGAAGGCCGAGGAGGTCGGCCTCGACGTCTTCGCCACCGGCGAGCACCACAACCCGCCGTTCGTGCCCTCGTCGCCCACCACCATGCTGGGCTGGATCGCCGCCCGCACCGAGCGGCTGCTGCTGTCGACCGCGACCACGCTGATCACGACCAACGACCCGGTGAAGATCGCCGAGGACTACGCGATGCTCCAGCACCTCGCCGACGGCCGGGTCGACCTGATGATGGGCCGGGGCAACACCGGGCCGGTCTACCCCTGGTTCGGGCAGGACATTCGCAATGGCATCCCGCTCGCCATCGAGAACTACGACCTGCTGCGCCGGCTGTGGCGCGAGGACGTGGTCGACTGGAAGGGGAAGTTCCGCACCCCGTTGCAGTCGTTCACCTCGACGCCACGCCCGCTCGAGGGCGTACCCCCGTTCGTGTGGCACGGCTCCATCCGCAGCCCGGAGATCGCCGAGCAGGCCGCGTACTACGGCGACGGTTTCTTCGCCAACCACATCTTCTGGCCCGCCGAGCACACCCGGCGGATGGTCGGCCTGTACCGGCAGCGCTTCGAGCACTACGGCCACGGCTCCGCCGACCAGGCGATCGTCGGTCTCGGTGGCCAGGTGTTCATGCGCCGCAACTCCCAGGACGCGGTGCGTGAGTTCCGCCCCTACTTCGACAACGCGCCGGTCTACGGTCACGGCCCCTCGCTTGAGGAGTTCACCGCCCAGACCCCGCTGACCGTGGGTAGCCCGCAGCAGGTCATCGACCGTACGCTCGGCTTCCGCGACTACGTGGGCGACTACCAGCGGCAGTTGTTCCTCGTCGACCACGCCGGGCTGCCGTTGAAGACCGTCCTGGAGCAGCTGGATCTCCTCGGCGAGGAGGTCGTGCCGGTGCTGCGCAAGGAGTTCGAGTCGCTGCGGCCGGCGCACGTGCCGCTGGCGCCGACCCACGCCTCGCTGCTGGCCGCCGCCGGTGGTGGCGGTGACAGCACCGTCCACGCCGTCGACGACGTCACCGGCCGGGCACCGGAGGCCGCCCGATGACCGTGCGTACCCTCGCCGTGGTCTCGGCCGGTCTCAGCCAGCCCTCGTCGACCCGGTTGCTGGCCGACCAGCTCGCCGCGGCCACCCGCGACGAGCTGACCCGGCACGGCGAGCAGGTCGAGCTGCGCCCGGTCGAGCTGCGCGAACACGCCCACGACATCGTCAACCACCTGCTCACCGGCTTTCCGGCGGAACCGCTGCGGCGGGTGCTGGACGAGGTCACCGGCGCCGACGGGCTGATCGCCGTCAGTCCGATCTTCAACGCCTCGTACAACGGGCTGTTCAAGTCGTTCTTCGACCTGGTCGACGCCGACGCGCTCGGCGGCCGTGCCGTCCTGATCGGAGCGACCGGCGGCACCGCACGGCACTCCCTGGCGCTGGAGCACGCGCTGCGTCCGATGTTCACCTACCTGCGGGCGGTGGTGGCGCCGACCGCCGTCTTCGCCGCACCGGAGGACTGGTCCGGCGGGACCGTCGACGGCGCGCTGCGCGCCCGGATCGAGCGCGCCGGCCGGGAACTCGCCGAACTGGTACGGCGCAGCGCCCCGTCCAGCGGACCCACCGACCCGTTCGCCCTCACCACCAGCTTCGACCAACTGCTCCACGGCCGCGACGGCTGATCCCGCCGGCCGGGCCGCCACTTGGCGGCGGCCCGGCCGGCGGGTGGTCACTGCTCCGGCTGGTACGGGTGGGCGATGAGCACCGGGCAACGGGCGTGGTGCACGAGCGTCTGGCTGACCGAGCCGAGCAGCAGCCCGGCGAAGCCACCCCGACCACGGGATCCGGCCACCACGAGCGCCGCGTCCCCGGTCGCCTCGATCAACGCCTGGTCCGCCTTGGGCGCGACGATCAACCGTTCCCGCACGGTCAGCCCCGGGCGGCTACCGCGCGCCGCCGCACCGGCGGTGGCGAGCAGGGCCTCGGCCTCCCCGGTGTCGTCGCCGTCGGCGGCGACGTGCACCAGCACCAGCGTCCCACCGCGCCGGCCGGCCTCCTCGGCGCCGTACCCGACGGCGAGTTCGGCCGACTCCGAACCGTCCACGCCGACCAGCACCGGCCCCTCGGTGGGCAGCGGACGGTCGGGCGGGCGGATCACCAGCACCGGGCAGTGACCGTGCGCGGCGACCTGGGTGCCGACCGAGCCGAGCAGCAGCCCGGCGAAGCCGCCCAGGCCCCGGCTGCCCACCACCACCAGCTCCGCCCGCCGGGACTCCTCGACGAGCGTCGCACCCGGCCCGCCGGCCACCTGACGCACCTCGACCGTCAGCCCCGGCCACCGGTCGACCAGCTCGGCGGCGGTCTGTTCGAGCATCTTGCGGCCGTCCTCCGACGCCGCCGGCACACCCACCTCGTACGGGTTGATCGGCACGCCGTAGCCGAGCGGGTGCAGGTATCCGTGTACCAGGTGCAGCGGGCGGGAACGCCACACCGCCGCCTGTGCCGCGTGCTCCGCGGCCACCAGGCTCGGCGGCGATCCGTCCACCCCCACCACGACAGGTCGGGTCATCGTCACTCCATCGGTCGGTCAGGGTTCATTGTCGACGCCTCCCGCCGCCGGTACGCGTCGACACACCACCGGTCAGGTCCCCTCGACCGTACGCAGCTTCCGGACGATCGCCAGCGGGCAGTGGGCGTGGTGCAGCACGGCGTGGCTGACCGAGCCGAGCAGCAGCCCGCCCAACGCGCCACGTCCCCGCGCGCCGACCACCACCAACTGGGCGGTGCGTGACTCCTCCACCAGCGCCCGACCCGGGGAACCGCGCACCAACCGCCGCCGCACCGGCACCTCCGGATACCGCTCGGACCAGCCGGCCACCGCCTCGGCGAGGACGCGCTCCTCCTCGTCCCGGAAGGCGTCCAGGTCGTAGACCAGGGGCAGGATGTCACCGGGACCGACCGGCGTCGGATAGAGCCAGGCGTGCACCGCGACCAGCTCGGTGCCGCGCCACGCCGCCTCCTCGAAGGCGAACCGGACGGCCTCCTGGGACAGCTCCGAACCGTCGACGCCGACCACCACCGGGCCGTCCGCGCGCGATTCGCCGCGTACCACCAGCACCGGCCCGTCGGCGTGGGCGCTGACCTGGACGGCCACCGAACCGAGCAGCAGCCCGGCGAAGCCGCCCAGGCCCCGGTTGCCGAGGACGACAAGCGCCGCGTCCCGGGCCTCGGCGAGCAGCACGCTGCTCGCCGACCCGTCGACCAGCTCGGCGGTCACCGGCACCTCCGGGGCGATCTTGCCGGCCTCGGCGACGGCGTCGGCGAGGTGCCGCTCGGCCTGGTTGCGTAGCCCACCATCGGCCGGCGCACCCGGCGCGGGGCCCAGCGGCACGCCCATCAACGGCCAGATGAACGCGTGCACGACGCGCAGCGGGCGGTGCCGGTACGCGGCCTCCCGCGCGGCGGCGCGCACCGCGTGCAGGGCGATCTCGGAACCGTCCACGCCCACCACGACGGGGGCACCGGTGTTGCTGGTCATCACATCTCCTTCTCGACTCCGCTGTCAGCCTCGCGTACCGACGGCGTCAGGGTGGACAGATCGGTTGCCGCCGTACGCCGGGTCAGCCGCAGCGCCAGGCCGGGCAGGACGCTCACCGCGGCACAGGCCAGCAGCTCGGTGCCGCCGAGGACCTCGGTGCCGAGCAGCTCCCGCAGCGGTGGCAGCAGCACCCCGGCCACCTGGAGCAGCGCGGAGGCGGCGACCGCGAGCGGCAGCGCCAGGTTGCCCCGCCGCTGTCCGGCCGGTCGTGGCGCGCGGACCGCCAGCGCGACCCCGAGCTGCGCCAGGCCGAGAACGATGAAGATCACCGACTGCCAGGGCCGGTCCCAGTGGGCGGCGAGCACGCCCGCGCCCAGGGTCACCGCCGCGATCAGCGCGCCGCCGACCAGGATCTGCCGGCCCAGCCCCGCGCCGAGCACCGACTCCTGCGGCGAGCGTGGCACCCGGCGCAGGGAGCCCGGCTCGGCCGGTTCGGCGCCCAGCGCCACCCCGGGCACCCCGTGGGTGAGCAGGTTGATCCAGAGGATCTGGGCCGGCAGCAGCGGCACGGGCAGGCCGAACAGCGGCCCGAGCAGCATCACCGCGATCTCGGCCACCCCACCGGAGAGGGCGTAGCGCAGGAACCGGCGGATGTTGTCGTAGATCCGGCGACCCTCACCGATCGCGGCGGTCACCGTGGACAGGTCGTCGTCGACCAGCACCAGGTCGGCCGCCTGCCGGGCCACCTCGGTACCGCCACCCATCGCCACCCCGATGTCGGCCCGGCGCAACGCCGGCGCGTCGTTGACGCCGTCGCCGGTCATCGCCACCACATGACCCCGGGACTGCAACCCGGCGATGATGTCGAGCTTCTGCTCCGGCTGCGTACGCGCGTACACCCGGGTCGCCGGTGGTGCCGCGGCGGGATCACCGTCGTCACCGCGTACCACCGGGTCGCCCTCGCTCCACAGCCCCAGCTGACCGGCGATGGCCGCCGCGGTGGCCGGATGGTCGCCGGTGACCAGCACCAGCCGCACGCCGGCGTCGGCGAAACCGTCGGCGATGTCCGGCGCCGCGGCGCGCAGCGGATCGCCGACCGCGACCAGACCCAGCGGGCGCAACCCCTCGGGACGCGCGGGGTCGGCCGGCGCGGTGTCCAGCACGGCGGCGGCCAACGCCAGCACCCGCAGCCCGGCACCGGCCAGCCGGTGCGCGGCGGCGGTCAGGGCGGCCAACTCGTCGGCGTCGGCGTCGAGCAGCGGCGCGGTGAGCACGTTCTCCGGGGCGCCCTTGCACACCACCAGGTAGCGACGGTCGCAGGAGCGGTGCACCGTGGTCATGCGGCGTAGCTGCTGGTCGAAGGGGTGCTCGGCGACCCGGGGCCAGGCGTTGCGGATGGTCTGCGGATCCAGGCCGCAGCGGGCCGCGAAGGCCACCAGGGCCGCCTCCAGCGGATCGCCCACCGCACCCCAGCGGGGTCGCTGCTCGGTCGGCGGGGCGAGGGTCGCGTCGTTGCAGAGCAGCCCGGCCCGGGCCAGCCGACGCAGCTCGTCCGGCACCGCCACCGGCGCGCCGTCGCGGTGCACCGTGCCGTGCGGGGCGTACCCGCTGCCGGTGACCCCGAACACGGCACCGTCGCCGGTGACCGCCGACTGCACGGCCATCCGTCCCTCGGTCAGGGTGCCGGTCTTGTCCGAGGCGATCACGGTGACCGAGCCGAGCGTCTCCACCGCGTGCAGCCGGCGGGGGATCGCCCGGGCCGCCGCCATCCGACGTGCCCCCAGCGCCAGCGCCAGCGTCACCACCGCCGGCAGCGACTCCGGCACCGCGGCGACCACCAGGCTCACCGCGGTGACCGCCATGTCCACCAGGGGACGACCGCTGAACACGCCGACGGCGAAGACCAGCCCGGACAACACCACGGCGACGACGCCGAGGATCCGGCCGAGCGAGGCGAGCCGGCGCTGCAACGGGGTCGCCGTCGGCCGGGTGCTGGCCGCCAGGGTGGCGATCCGGCCCAGCGCACTCGTCGCGCCGGTGCGCACCACCGTGCCGACGGCCCGACCGGTGGTCACCACCGTGCCGGCGCTGGCCTCCTCGCCCGCCGCCCGGGACACCGGCACCGACTCGCCGGTCAACGCCGACTCGTCCAGGTGCAGCCGGCTCGCGTCGTGCAGCAGCAGGTCGGCCGGGACCACGTCGCCGGCCTCGACCCGGACCAGGTCGCCCCGGACCAGCTCGGTGGCGGGCAGCACCGCGTCCCGGCCGTCCCGCACCACCCGGGCGGTCGGCGCGGCGAGCTGGTCGAGCGCGGCGATGGCCCGGTCGGCGCGTACCTCCTGCACCACCCCGATCGCCGTGTTCACGGCGACCACGAGCAGGATCACCACGGTGTCGGGGTAGTCCCGCAGCACCGTGGTGACCACGGCGGCGGCCAGCAGCAGGGCGACCAGGGGATCGGAGAGCTGGTGCAGGACCCGCGTCGCCAGATGCCGGCGGGGCGGTGTCGCGGCGGCGTTGGGGCCGTCCGCCTGTAGCCGCCGGGCGGCCTCGGTCGAGCTGAGCCCGGTGGCGGGTGCCGTCACGACGATGCTCTCCCCGCGTACGCCACCGTCCGCGACCTGGACCTGTCCGGTCACCGTCCGCTCCGCCCTGTGCGTCGGGCGCACCCCGACGGCCCGCCCCTTCGACACCAGCCTCGCCGAGGCCGGCGCCGCCCGGCAGGGGCGATCCGCCCGCGCGCCCCGGGACCAACGGCCCTGCCAGCCCGTCCCACCGTGGTGTCGGTGATGCCGCGCGCAGCTGGCCCGTCGGGCCCGTACCGACTGCCGCCCGAGCGACATCGGTCATGATCCGAGCAGCATCCGTGCTGCTGCTGCCTCCGTCCGGTCCGAGGCAGCAGCAGCACCGAAAGTGCTCGCCGTGGCGTACCCGCCCGACGCTGCGGCTCAGCGTTCGGCGACCAGGCGGCGGGCCCGCAACAGGCGGGCCCACCAGGGGCGGGCAGCCCGGGGAGCCGGAGCGCGTACCCCCCGGAAGCTGACCCAGCCGCCCGGGCCCATGGTCAACCGCGCGACCGCGGGTGGCCTGCGCCGACCCAGCACCGTCACCCCGGCGGTGACCAGCCCGACGGCCAGCACCCCGGCGGTGGCGACCAGCAGTCGATCCGGGTCGGGCAGCGGCCGGTACCGCACGCGTCCGGCGGTCGCGACGAACACGCCGACCGGGCGTCCGTCGCGGGTCACCGGCACCAGAGCGGCCGGCGGCGTGCCGGGCAACTCCAGCACCGGCCCGACCGACAGCGGCGGTGCCGGCTGCTGCGCCGTTTCCGGGGCCGGTCGGGGCTGGGCCAGCGGCACCGACCCGGTGGCATTGAAGATGGCGGTCATCTCAGGCACCTCCTATCGGGCGTCGGAGCCGACGCAGTCCGGCGTCACCGCGGCCCGGCCGGCGGCCAGGCGGGCGATCGGCACCCGGTACGGCGAGCAGGAGACGTAGTCGAGTCCGGCCTCGGCGAAGAACTCCACCGACTCCGGGTCACCGCCGTGCTCGCCGCAGACCCCGACCGTCAGCCCGGGTCGCGCCGCGCGGCCCTCGGCCACCGCCAGGCGGACCAGCCGGCCCACCCCGGCGACGTCGACGGTCTCGAACGGTGACGCCTCGACGATGCCCCGCTCCAGGTAGTCACCGAGGAACGAGCCCTCCCCGTCGTCGCGGGAGAACGCCCACGTGGTCTGGGTCAGGTCGTTGGTGCCCAGGGAGAAGAACTCCGCCTCGCCCGCGATCGCCCCGGCGGTCAGCGCCGCGCGCGGCGTCTCGACCATCGTGCCGACCGGGATCGGCGGCGCACCCGGCACGGTGGCCAGCACGTCGGCCACCTCGGCCCGCACCGCCGCCAGCTCGTGCACGTCGACGACCAGCGGCACCATGATCTCCGGGCGCGGGTCGCCGCCCTCGGCCACCCGCCGCGCCGCCGCCTCCGCCACGGCCCGGACCTGCATCGCGAACAGGCCCGGCACCACCAGACCCAGGCGGACCCCGCGCAGGCCCAGCATCGGGTTGCTCTCCTGCATCCGGCGGACGGCGGCCAGCAGCACCGCGTCGCGACCCGGCTGCTGCCCGAGCGCCTCCGCCCGGGCCACCCGCGCGGCCAGTTCGGGCAACGGGGGGAGGAACTCGTGCAACGGCGGGTCGAGCAGCCGGATGGTCACCGGCAGGCCGTCCATCTCCGCGAGGATCGCGACGAAGTCCTCCCGCTGCAACGGCAGCAGCTCCGCCAGCGCGGCGTGGACCTCGTCCAGCCCGTCGGCCAGGATCAACCGCTCCACCAGGGCCCGGCGGGCACCGAGGAACATGTGCTCGGTCCGACACAGCCCGACCCCGTCCGCGCCGAGCGCCCGCGCCCGCGACGCGTCGGCGGGAGTGTCGGCGTTGGCGCGTACGCCGAGCCGGCGCACCGAGTCCGCGTGCCGCAGCAGCCGGTCCACCGCCGAGACCAGCCGGTCGGACTGCGGCGCCAGTTCACCGGCGAGGTAGCGGGTCACCGGGGAGGGCCGCACCGGCACCTCGCCGAGATAGATCCGCCCGGTGGTGCCGTCGATGGAGACTAGGTCACCGGCCCGGACCGTGGTGTCGCCGACCCGGAACTCGCCGCGCTCCGGGTCGATCTGCAGCGCCTCCGCGCCGCAGACGCAGGTACGCCCCATGCCCCGGGCGACCACGGCGGCGTGCGAGGTCTTGCCGCCCCGGGCGGTGAGGATCCCGGCGGCGGCGATCATGCCGGGCAGGTCGTCGGGGTTGGTCTCCCGGCGGACCAGGATCACCGGCCCGTCCGCCGCGGTCGCGGCGGCGTTGTCGAAGACCACCCGGCCGGCGGCGGCCCCGGGGGAGGCACCCACGCCCGTGGCGAGCGGCTCGGGCGTGGCCTGCGGGTCGAAGGTGGGGAACATCAGCTGGGCCAGTTGCGCCCCGCTGACCCGGGTCAACGCCTCGTCCCAGCTGATCAGACCCTCGTCGGCCAGTTGGGCGGCGATCACGAACGCCGCCGCCGCGGTGCGCTTGCCGACCCGGGTCTGCAGCATCCACAACCGGCCCCGTTCGATGGTGAACTCCACGTCGCACAGGTCCCGGTAGTGCCGTTCCAGCGTCGTCATGATCCCGGTCAGCCGCCGGTAGCTGGCCGGGTCGAGCCGCGACAGCTCGTCCAGCCCGACCGTGTTGCGGACTCCGGCCACCACGTCCTCGCCCTGGGCGTCGGACAGGTAGTCGCCGTACACGCCGGGCGCGCCGGTGGCCGGATCGCGGGTGAACGCCACCCCGGTACCCGAGTCCGGGCCCAGGTTGCCGAAGACCATCGCCATCACGTTGACCGCCGTGCCCAGGTCGTCGGAGATGTGCTCGCGGCGTCGGTAGAGCACCGCCCGGGAGGCGTTCCACGACTCGAAGACCGCCCGGATCGCCAGGTACAGCTGCTCGTGCGGGGCCTGGGGGAACTCGTGACCGACCCGGTCGGCGAACACCTTCTTGTACGTCTCGACCAGGCCGTGCAACTGCTCCGCGGTCGGGCCGTCCGGCCCGGCGGTGGCCCGCAACGCGTCCAGTTCCCGGTCGAACTCCTCGGCCGGCACGCCGTGCACCGTCCGACCGAACATCTGGATCAGCCGTCGGTACGAGTCCCAGGCGAACCGCTCGTCGCCGCTGATCCGGGCCAGCCCGGTCACGGTGGCGTCGTTGAGCCCGATGTCCAGGATCGTCTCCATCATCCCGGGCATCGAGTAGCGCCCGCCGGAACGGACGGCCAGCAGCAGCGGTTCGGCCGGGTCGCCGAGCCGCCGGCCCAGCCGCACCTCGACCTCCCGCAGATGAGCGTTCACCTCGTCGAACAGTCCGTCGGGCACCGCCTTGTCGGCGAGGTACGCCCGGCAGGCGTCCGTGCTGACGGTGAATCCGGGCGGCACCGGCAGCCCGAGCCGGGTCATCTCGGCGAGGTTGGCGCCCTTGCCGCCGAGCAGGTCGGCCATCTCTCGGCCACCCTCGATGAAGTCGTACACGTACCTGGTCATGACCCGGCCTCCACTTCGCCGTCGATGCCTCTGCCTCGTTGGTAGCAACGCCGCATCCCGCGGGGGCAGGGCCGAAAGCCGATCCGAACCGGGCCGGTGGTCCCCACCCGCAACGCGTATGGTCGGCCGGTGACCGATGACCTGCGGCTACGCCCGGTACGCGAGGACGACCTGGTGGAGTTCTTCGTCCACCAGCTCGACCCGGAGGCCAACCGGATGGCCGCCTTCGGCGCCGAGGATCCGACGGACCGGCGGGCGTTCGCCGCGCACTGGGTCCGCATCCTCACCGGCCCGGAGAACCTGGCCCGCACGGTGACCGTCGACGGCACCGTGGTCGGTCACGTGCTGGCCTTCCCGGTCGGCGACGAGTTCGAGGTCAGCTACTGGATCGACCGGGCGCACTGGGGCCGTGGGTACGCCACCCGGGCCCTGACCGCGCTGCTGCGGGACGTCACCCGCCGGCCACTGTTCGCGCGAACGGCCACCGACAACGCCGCGTCGCTGGCGGTGCTTCGCCGCTGCGGCTTCGTCGTCCGGGGGACCGAGCGGGCGTACGCCCCGGGCCGCGGCCACGAGATCGACGAGTACGTCCTGGAACTGCCGCCGTCAACCGGCACCGACCCGGCGTGATCCGCCCCCTGAAACCGGGGCTGACCAGGGCGGCGACTACCCTCGCGGGGTGAACTGGCTGGAACTGGTCGGCTGGGCCGGCTCCGCGTTGCTGGTCTGGTCGCTGCTGCAGACGCGCATCCTGCGGCTGCGCGCCCTGAACCTGGTCGGCTGTGCCGTCCTGATCGGCTACAACGCCACGATCCGGGTGTGGCCCATGGTCGGGCTGAACGTGGTGCTGGCCGTGATCAACATCTGGTACCTGCGGCGGCTGCTCACCACCCGCCACGACGAGCAGACCTACCAGGTGGTGGAGGTGGGTGCCGACGACGCGTTCCTGGCCCACACGCTGCGGGTGCACGCCGCCGACATCGCCCGGTTCAACCCGGGTTTCCGTCCCGACCGCCCGGTCGGTCGGTCGGCCTTCCTGGTGGTACGCGCCGACGAGGTCGTCGGTGTGGTACTGGTCCGCGACGTCGGCGACGGGGTGGCCCAGGTCGACCTGGACTACGTCACTCCGCCGTTTCGTGACTTCACCCCCGGCGAGTTCGTCTACCGGCGCAGCAGCCTGTTCACCGACCGTGGGTTCCGCCAGGTGCTGAGCCCACCGGGCATGATCGCCCCGTACTACCACCGCCTCGGGTTCCGCCGCGCGGGGGAGTCGTACGTGCTGGACCTGCCGGCGCCGGCGCTGCCGCAGGGCTGAGCGCGCGCCCCGGCCCCACCTGGTGATGATTCACCGCCGGAGCGAGTGGGCATAGGCTCCGCTACGCCGGCGGGGCCGCCACCGGCGGCGCCACGGGGCGCGGTCCAGCGAGGGAGAACCAGGCGTGCAGAGCTACTGGAGCCAGCTGGCCCTGGTCGCGGTCCTGATCGTGGTGAACGCGATCTTCGCCGGCAGTGAGCTGGCGCTGGTGTCGCTGCGCGACAGCCAGGTCCAGCGACTGGAACGCAGCGGACGCACGGGTCGGGTGCTGGCCCGGCTGGCCCGCGACCCGAACCGCTTCCTGGCCACCATCCAGATCGGCATCACGCTTGCCGGGTTCCTCGCCTCGGCGGCCGCCGCGGTGTCGCTGGCCCAGCCGCTGGTTCCGCTGCTGGACGGCGTCTTCGGCCGGGCCGCCGGCCCGATCTCCGTGGTGCTCGTCACGCTGGTGCTGACCTTCATCACCCTGGTCTTCGGTGAGCTGGCCCCGAAACGGATCGCCATGCAGGTTCCGGAGCGGTGGGCGCTGCTCGTCGCCCGCCCGCTGGATCTGCTCGCCGGCTTCACCCGGCCGGTCGTCTGGGTGCTCGGCGCCACCAGCGACCTGGTGGTACGGCTGGTCGGCCTGGACCCCAAGCCCGAGCGGGACGAGATCAGCCCGGACGAGCTGCGGGACATCGTGGCCGGCCACCACGGCTTCACCAAGGAGCAGCAGACCATCATCGCCGGCGCGGTGGAGATCGCCGAGCGCAGGCTGCGGGCGGTGCTGGTGCCGCGGCTGCGGGTCTTCTGCCTGGACAGCGGCACCACCGCGGAGGCCGCCCGACTCGTGCTGGCCGCCTCCGGGCACTCCCGCGCGCCGGTGGTACGCCACGGCGGCCTGGACGACTCGGTGGGCGTCATCCACCTGCGGGACCTGGTCGGCGTCGGTGACGATCAGCCGGTCGACGAGTACGCCCGTCCGCCGCTGCTGCTGCCGGACTCGGTGCCGGTGGTCGACGCGCTGCGCCGGTTCAAGGCCGAACGCCAGCACATGGCCCTGGTCGTCGACGAGCGCGGCGCCGTCGAGGGCATCGTCACCCTGGAGGACATCCTCGAGGAGATCGTCGGGGAGATCTACGACGAGACCGACCGGGATGTCGGTGCGGTCCGCACCGACGACGACGGGGCGCTGCTGCTGCCGGGCACCTTCCCCGTCCACGACCTGCCCGACATCGGCGTGGAGCTGCCCGGACGGCCGGACGGCGACTACACCACCGTGGCCGGGCTGCTGCTGGCCGGTCTCGGCCGGATCCCGCACGCCGGGGAGCAGCTCACCGTCGACGGCTGGCGGCTGGAGGTGACGCTCGCCGACGACCGCGCGGTCTCCGGTGTCCGGCTGCGCCGGACGGCGACGGGACCCGCGGACCCGGACGCTGCCGAGACGACCGGACAGGCGGCGGACGAACCCGACGCGCAGCCGGACGCGGCAGGGCCGTCGGTCGA
>NZ_JAPZBH010000002.1:0-17500 GCF_027460185.1 Verrucosispora sp. WMMA2121
CGCGGCCAGCACGATGGCCACCGGAAGCACCCCGCCCAACACGGCGAGCAGCACCACCAGCAGCACCCCGATCACCCAGGCGGGAGCCTCCGCCGCGATGGCGTCCGCCGCGTCCCCGCCCGGCACCGCGGCGTCCCCGTCGGTCGTCGTCCGGCGGCGCACCGGCCAGGCGGCCAGCACCAGCACGGCCGCCACCGCCACCGCGCCGGCCGCCAGACCGCCCCGGTACGCCCGGTCAGGGGCGAAGACGAGCCGGACCTCACCACCGGCGCCGGCCGGCAGCACCCAGGCCTGCTGCCACCCGTCCGCCCGGGAACTGGCCAGCGTCTTTCCGTCGAGAGTGGCCGTCCAACCGGCGTTGGCGTTCTCCGGCACCACCAGCAACGCCTGCTCACCGGCGGCGACCCGGACGGTACGGTCGGTCGCCGCCCAGTCGAGCACCGTCACCTCCCGGTGCCGGGGCCCGGGGCGCGCCTCGGCCTCCGGCCGCAGCGTCGCGTCCTGCACGACGAAGCCCGCCGACGGCGACGTGGCCAGCCGCTGTCCGCCCGCCGGCAGGTCCAGCACCGCACCGTCCTCGCCGCAGATGCCGACCGGCACCGGCCGTCCGGCCAGCACGTCCGACAGGCTGGCCGAGATCGAGGTGTCGTACCGGAAACCGCCCAACTCGACGGTCGGCCCGTCACCGCAGCGCTCCACCACCACCGCATCGGTGTCGACCGGGCTCAGCAGGCTCGCCAACGCCGGGATCTCCACCTCCGCGATGCCGGCCGTGGCGGGCCAGCCGTTGCCCCGCAGATCCGCCAAGCGCTGCTCGGTCTCCCGCACCACGATCTCGAGCCGGTCGGTACGCACCGCCGGGAAGCGGACCGTCCCGTCGGCCTCGACCGACACCCGCACCTCGCGGCCGGGCGTGTGGATCTCCACCTGTCGTGGCAGCGATCCGATCGGCAACTCGCTCCCCCGCAGCCGCAACCGGTCGACACGACGCTCGCCGGACCAGCTCAGCGTCAGGGTGGGACGCAGGTCCCCGGTGCCGGCCAGCCAGGCCGTTCCCGGGTCACCGTCGATCGCGGCGTACCCGGCGACCGCCGGGTCACCGCTCAGCCGGGACGACGAAGCAGCCCGCACCTTCGTACCGGACAGCGTCAGCTCACCACCCGGCCGCGGCACCGCCGTCAGCTCCAGCCGATAGGTGCCGGCGGCCGGGTTGCGGAACAACCGGTCCAGGCCCAGTGGTTCCTCACCGACCCGGGCGAGGAACCGGTCGCAACGGATCACCGTGCCGTCCGGCCGGGTGGACGCCCCACCGGAGCCACCGGCGGGCACCGCCTCCGGGCCGGTCCGCCGCGCCGGATAGCACGCCGGGCGGTCCGCCGGCCCACGGCTGAACGCCCAACTGACCGGTGTCGACAGGTCGTCCGGCAGATCCGCCGGGGCCCGCAGCGCGCGGCGTGGTTCGGTGTCCGGAATGGACATCTCCTCGATGCCGACGGCACCGTCGAGGCGGCCGCCGGCCACCGACAGCACCGTCACCCGGATCCGGCTGGTGGGGCCGGGCAGCGTGTAGTACGAGTGACCGCCCAGCGTGGGCGCCACCTCATGATCGACCGAACCCCGGTCCGTGGTGAGCCGGAACCGTTGCACCGGCCAGCCCACCGCCAGGTCGCTCACGAACGCGAGTCGCACGCTGTCGACCTGGCGAGGGGTGTCCAGATCCACCTGGAGCCACTGTTCGACCGGCCCGACCAGCGGTGCGGAGTGCCAGGCCGTGCCGCGTTCCCCGTCGATGGCGGCGAACGGCAGGTGCGACGGGTCGGCCGGGCCGAAGCTGTCCACGAAGCTCGCGGCCGACGACGCCGTCACCGCACGGATGCCCTGGTAGGTCGCGGTCGTCTGGTGCTGCTCGCCAGGGAAGGGCAGCACGTCGAGGGCGACCCGGCGCTGTCGTCCCGCCTCGTTCGCGGTCAACGTCTGGGAGAGGTTGTCCCGGACCCGACCGATGTCGCGCTCCCGGCGGCGTAGGCCGTCCGTGACGATCCACCGGTCACCCACCGCGTCGTCCGGAGACGTGGCCCGGTCACCGGCGAGCACCACGGGCCGGTCCCGCTCCACCACCCCCTGTTCCAGCAGGGGAAGCAGCGACTCCGGACCGCCGCTGACCGTCGGCACGTCGGCGGTCAGCACCGCCGAGGCCGGCGGCACCGGCCGCCGCACCTCGTACACCTCGATCGCCGCCGGGGAGCCGGCACCGTCGTCCACCGGGCTGCCGAGGGTCCGGGACAGCGCCTCGGTGGTGCCGAAGGTGGCCACCCGGGCGATACCGGGCGAGTCGGCCAACGCCCGACGCAGCACCGTCACCGGCGGCGCGTCGACCTGGGTCCGGTCGAGGTCGTTCCGCAGCAACAGGTGCCGGAAGCCGGAGCGGGCGAGCAGGTCGGCCAGGCCGGCCGAGCCCCGGCCGCTGGCCAGTACCTCCTCGACGCTGTCCATCATCCGGGTGTTGCCCGCCGACCCCAGCGGGATCTGGTTGCGCACCGCCCACGGCGCCTCGGCCAGCGCCTGCAACGGCTCGTCGACGGTGCGTCCCCAGTCGTACTGTCCGAAGCCGGAGCCGGGCACCACCAGCGTGCGGGCCAGCGCGTCGCGGTCGGCCAGCCAGGTCGCCGCCGATCGCCAGTGCGGCGGCAGGTCGGACCAGCCGGGGCCGGGACGCAACAGGCCCAGCCACGCCGGTGCGGCCGCACCCAGCACGAGCAGCAGCACCGGCACGAAGATCAGCGGACGCAGCCGGATCCCGGGCCGGCGGCGGGCCAGGGCGTGATGCATCCGGGTGGCCACCGCGTCGACACCGTGCGCGAAACCGAGCATCAGCGGCAGCCGCAGCACCGGGTCGAGCTTGTGCACGTTGCGGAACGGCGCCAACGGCCCGTCCAGCAGATCACGGACCACCCCGGAGAGCGGACTGTCGACCGCCCCGACGTAGCCGATGGTGAGCAGGGTCAGCCCGGTGAGGAACCCGGTCACCAGGAAACGCCGCTGCGGCAGCAGGTTGCCGGCCAGCCCGGCCAGCCCGATCAACGCCACCACCGCGGTCAGCGCCATCAACACCGGATGGTCGATCAGCAGCCAGCCCGCCGGCCACCACGGCTCGCCCTGCACGATGTACGCGACCCACTGGTTGGTGCCGCGTACCGCCTGGAACAGGGAGGCCACCGCGGTGGTCGTGGTGGACGACTCGATGTAGTCGAGGAAGGGGAGGCTGTACTGGCCGAGCAGCAGCAGCGGCACGATCCACCACAGGCAGACCCCGACGACCCCGACGCACCACCAGGCGACCAGCCGTACGTGCTGCGCGTCCCACCGTCGGGTGAGCAACCAGACGCCGGGCAGCAGCAGGGCCATCAGCACCACCGCCGCGTTGATCCCACCCATGCCGAGCACGGCCAGCGCGGAGAGCGCCGCCGCCCGGCGCGGAGAACCGATCCGGCGTACGGTCACCAGCGGCAGCAGCACCCAGGGCAGCATCGAGGCGGCCAGCGCCTCCGAGGAGAGCGCGCCGACCTCGGTGAGGATCCGCGGGGCCAACGCGTAGCCGAGCGCCGCCGCGTACCGCGTCGGTTCGGTGCCGATGTGCAGCGCCCGGGCCAGCCGCAGCAGCCCGTAGAAGGCGGCGACCAGCAGCAGTGTCGTCCACAGCCGCTGCGTGATCCAGGGCGGTACCGCCAGCCACTGCCCGGCGGCGAAGAACGGTCCCATCGGGAACAGGTAGCCGTACGCCTGGTTCTGCAACTCACCCGAGGTGGCTTCCGGGTTCCACAGGTGCAGCGCCCGGGCCATGAAGTGGATCGGGTTCGCGGCCAGGTCGAGTTTGGTGTCGAAGGTGACCTGACCGGGTCGCTGGCCGAAGGCGATCGCGGTGAGCAGCAGCAGCGACAGCACCGTGCCGGGCGAGCGGCGCAGCCGCGCCGGAATTCCCCTCATCGGCGGCACTCCGGCGGCAGGCAGCTCAGGTCGGCCAGCGCCGAGAAGAAGATGCGCCGCATCCCGCCCGGCTGCTCGGTGACGAAGACCCGCCCGCCGGTGACCTTCGTGATGGCCTTCAGCTCCTCCGGGTCGATGTCCGCACCGAGACCGATGAAGATGATCGGCAAGGGGCGGCGTGGTTCCTGCAACCGCTTGAGTTCGGCCAGGAAGTCAGCGCGGCCGATGCTGTCGTCGTCCTCGTTGCGCCCGTCGGTCATCACCAGCACCAGGTTGATCCGGCCCGGCGTCCAGTTGCGGCGCGCGTCGCGGTACGCGGCCAGCGTGCTGTCGTACAGTCCGGTGCCGCCCTGTGGTTTGACCCGGATCTCGGCCAACGCCTCGGTCAACCGTTTGCGCTGGCTACCCAGTGGGCGAACCGGCAGGATCTCGCGGTGGTCCCGGTCACCGTCGACCTTGGTGGAGAAGGCCCAGATGCCGAGTTCGCTGTTGTCCAGCAGCAGCGCCGCCCCCTCCCGAGCGGCCCGCACCGTGGCGTCGAGTCGGGTGCCACCGGCGGGTACCGGCGCGGCCATCGAACCGGAGATGTCCAGCAGGGTGAGGATCCGGGCGCTGCGCTGGACGCCGCTCCAACCGGTCAGCACGTCGCTGACCGTCTGCTCGGCGGGCAGCGGCACCGGCCGACGTTCCTCGGCCCGCAGCCGGTCGTCATCCGGCATGGCCGGCGGGAAACCGGCCGCGGTCCGGAAGCCGTAACCGGCGAACACCTCCCGGGCCTCGCCGGTCAGCAGCGTGTCGAGGAACGCGCCAGCGGCGTCACGGGCCCGCCCCTGCGCGGCGGGCAGCACCACGTACGGCAGGTCCAGCCAGGGCACGTCGACCTCCGGGTACGCCGCCACCAGCTTGCCGCTGGCCGCCAGCGCGTTGTGTTCCAGCACCGCCTGTTCGCTGGCGGCGACGACGCTCACCCGGCCGGGCAGGTCCTGGTTCGGGGTCAACGAGCTGGTTTCCTCGGCCGGGCTGAAGGTCCGCTCGGCGAGCCGACGCAACGTGGCCGCCACGGTCGCGGCCGAGTCCCGGTTGTCGTCGGCCAGTGCGCGGGCGCCGAGCAGGGCGCCGACCCCGGCCGGATCGGCCGCCGGATCGGGCAGCCCGACCTGGACCGCTTTCGCCCGGGTACCCAGGAGCGACGCCCAGTTCAGCGGCTTGTCCGGCCAACCGGATCGCCGTGCGATCCGGTCGGTGACGGCCAGCACGACCGGGGTGCTCGCCACCGACGTGCCCTGTCCGGGTACCTCGAAAGCACCAGCGGCACGGGCCCGGCGCAGCCAGAACGTCGACTCCGGCAGCCACGCGTCGGCCACGTCGCCGTCGTCGGCGAGTTCCCGGGCGACCGCCACCGACGGTCGGGCCCGCACCTCGACGGAGACGCACGGTTGGCTTCCGGCGTTGGCTCGCGCCACCCGGTCGAGGGCCGGGGCGATCACCGGAGCGGCCACCACTCGGAGCCGGACCTGTTCGACGCAGGTCGGGGTGCCCCGATCAGCCCGGATGTACGACACCGCCGCCCAGCCGGCGAGCAGCAGCGCGAGGGCGGCACTGAGCAGCACCACCGGTGAACGGCGGGACAGGACGCGCGCCGGCGCGGGACGGTCGGCAACCACCGCCGCCTCACCTCCTCGTCACGCCTACGGACGATGTCCCACCGCAGGTCACAACACCTGCCGCGACGACATCGGGCACCAGACGCCGGGCATCGCACGCGGTTGCGCTGCACACCCTGCCAAGGTTTCGGCCCGTCGGCAAACCCCTCGTCCCCGACCCGTTACCGGATCGTCGCCGCCAGATCTGCCCATTGCGCAGCCGGGCCGGACCGCCCTAGGGTGGCGCGATCGTGCTCACTTACTCACCAGTAGGAGCAGCGTGGACAACACCGACACCCCCTCCCGCCACGTCCTGTTCCTCAACTGGCGAGACACCACCAATCCCGAGGGCGGCGGCTCGGAGGTCTACATCGAGCGGATCGCCGCCGAGTTGGTCACCTTCGGTCACCGGGTGACTCTGCTCTGTGCCGCCCACGACAACGCCGGGCCGGCCGGGACCACCGAATCCGGCGTACGCGTGCTGCGGCGCGGTTCGCGGATGACCGTGTACCTCCGGGCGGCGCTGGTCTGCCTCGCCAGCCGGTTCGGCCTGGGCCCGCTGAGCCGACGAGGTCTCGGCCGACCGGACCTGATCGTCGACGTCTGCAACGGCGTGCCGTTCTTCGCGCCGCTCTACGCCGGGCGGCCGGTCATCGCGCTGGTCCACCACGTGCACCGGGAGCAGTGGCCGGTGGTGTTCGGACCGTGGATGTGCCGACTCGGCTGGTGGATCGAATCCTGGCTCGCGGTACGGCTCTACCGGCGGTGCCGCTACGTCACGGTCTCCGAGGCGACCCGCGCCGAGCTGGCGACCCTCGGCGTCGACGCCGAACGGATCGACGTGGTACCCAACGGAACCCCTCCGGTGACCGGTCCGTCCCTGCCCCGCACCCGCAACCCGTCGCTGCTGGTGCTCGGCCGCCTGGTTCCGCACAAGCGGGTCGAGATCGCCCTGCGTACGGTCGCCGAACTCGCCGCGGAGCTGCCCGAGTTGGAGCTGGTGGTGGCCGGGCAGGGGTGGTGGGAGGAGCCGCTGCGCGAGCGATGCGCCGCCCTCGGCATCAGCGACCGGGTGCGGTTCACCGGCTTCGTCAGCGAGGAGGAGAAGCACGCCCTGCTCTGCTCGGCCTGGCTCGCGCTCACCCCGTCCCTCAAGGAGGGCTGGGGCCTGACCATCGTGGAGGCGGCCGCCCGCAGCACCCCGACCGTGGCCTTCAGGTACGCGGGCGGGGTCGCCGAGGCGATGGTCGACACCGAGACCGGCCTGCTGGTCGACGACGAGCGGGAGTTCACGGCGGCCGTTCGGGAACTGCTCGCCGACGACGTCCGACGCAAGGCGATGGGCGAGGCGGCCCTGTCCCACGCCGCCCGCTACACCTGGACAGCGACCGGCGCCCGGTTCGCACAGCTGGTCACGGCGGCAACTCCGCGCAGCGGCTGATCAGCCGGGCACCCGAACGATCCTGGACACGACGAAAGGCGCCCGCGTACTGCGGGCGCCTTCGCGCCGTTCGAGGTCAGCGCGTGCCGTACAGCGGGGCCTCGGTCTGCTCACTCACCTTGGTGTTGGCAGCCTCCTTGGCGGACGGGCTGAGCACGTTCGCCAGACCGACGCTGCCGAGCATGCCGAGCACGACCCCGAGTACCCCGACGGCGACGAACGCGGGCAGGTTCCTCATCCACCTTCTCCTTCCGCGGGACTCGCGTGCCGGGACGCTACCACGCGGTAGCACAATCGCGCAGTGCCCGAAAAAACGAGGACCAGCACCACCGTTCCGGCCAACAGGTGCGCCAGGCCCACCGGGCCGGGACGGCTCGGCCGCGCCGCCGGACGCCACGCCGGATTCTCGTACAACGTCAGCTCGGCACCGGCGTACACCGGCCGCAGTCCGGCCAGCGTCGCCGGGTCCGGGGTCGGGCCGGCGGCGCGCTGCACCAGCACCCAGCGCGGGCCGGCCGCGGCCACCGGCTCGCCGGCCACCAGCAGCTCACGCAGCCGGGCGGCGCGCGGGTCCTCACCGGCGACCGCGGTACCGTCCACCCGCAGCGTGTCGTCGATCAGGACCGGCACGCCGAGGTAACGAGGCGCCGGATCGATCACCACCCGGCCACCGTTCCACGCGTAGCTCTGATACTCCTGGAACGGCA
This sequence comes from Verrucosispora sp. WMMA2121, assembly GCF_027460185.1. NCBI lineage: Bacteria > Bacillati > Actinomycetota > Actinomycetes > Micromonosporales > Micromonosporaceae > Micromonospora > Verrucosispora sp. WMMA2121. The sequence goes on from NZ_JAPZBH010000002.1 coordinate 7,776, forward strand.
GCGACACCACCTCGCCCGGCCGCTCGTCGACGAGCCGCGCCACCGTCTCCCAGTCCGCCGGCCACGCCACCGGCCGCAGCCGTCCCGCGCCGCCGACGGCGAGGTCGGGCAGCACCGCCAGCGGCAGCAATGCCGCGCCGGCCAGCAGCACCCGCCCGGTGGCCTGGTCGAACCGGGTCGCGAGGCGTCCCGCCAATCGCTCCGCGCCGAGCGCTCCGGCGACCACCAGCAGCAGCACGTACGGCATCAGCAGCTTCTGCCCGTCGCGGAGCAGCCCGGCACCGGGCACGGCGGTGACCAGCCAGCCCAGCAGGCTCGCCCCACCGGGCAGCACCCCGAGCGCGGCACCCAGCCACGAGGCGACCGCCAGCAGGCCGAGCCGACCGACGACCGGCGCCGACCAGCGGCGCCACAGCACCGGCACGCCGTACCCGGCGACCGCCAGCACCAGCAGCGTCGCCACGGGTATCAGCCATCCGCCGCGGGACGCCGGGGTGGCCTGTCCGTTCCAGATTCCGCCGGTGCCGGCCAGCGCCACCAGCGGCCCCGCCCAGTTCTCCGCGCGGGCGGCGAAGACCGCCACCCCCACCGGGTCGGAGCGGCCTGAGCCCGTACTGACGAACCCGGCCACCAGCCACGGCGCGTTCAGCAGCAGCGTCGTACCAATCCCGGTCAGGGCGGTCCGGGCCGCTCCCGAGTACCGCCCGACCAGCAGCACGGTGACCACGACCAGGGCGAGCAGCCCGCCGGTCGGAGTGATCGCGGACGCCGCCGCGGCCAGCAACAGCCGACGCAGGGCACCCCGCTCGCCGTCACGCACCCCGATCGCGGCCCGCACCAGCCAGGGCAGTGCGGCGTACGCGACCAGCAGCCCCCACTGCCCGATCAGCAGCCGCTCGGCCAGGTACGGCGTCCACGCGTACCCGAGGGCGGCCACCACCCGCACCCCGACCCGCTGCGTCGGCACCAGCCGCGCGGCGCCCAGCGCGGCCAGGTAGAGAATCGCCACCAGCACCAGTCGTTGCAGCAGCCACCCGGGGAGCAGCTGCGAGACCAGCGCCACCACGGCGTCCTGCGGGACGGCCCGGGGCAGGGCCGTGGCCGGGGCGATGACCTCCCAGCTCAAGGCCGGCCGGGGCACGAAGACCATGTCGTAGCGCAGCACGTACCCGGGCAGGGCCAGCGGCGCCAGCACCACCGTCGTCACGGTGGCGGCCACCACGTGCGGCACCAGCCGTTCCCGCATCCGTCGACCTCACCACTGCCGGCGCGCGGCGATCGGCCGCGCTGGTGGCGGCCACTGTACGCGGCCGTGGTCGGGCCGATGACCATCGAACCATCCGTTGACCTGATGTAAGGCGCGACGGTCGGTGTGGCAGTGTTCCCGCCATGGCAGCGAACCCTTCCCCGCCTTCCCTCACGGTCGACCGGACCGTTGGTCCGGACGCGCCGCGCCGGGACCGGGTTGATGCGGGTTCGTCGATGCCCACGGGGGGTGCCCCGGCGGCGGAGGGCACCGGCGGTTGGCTGGGTGCGGACCGGATCCGGACGGTGGCGCTCGCGATCGTCGCCCTCAGCGTGCTGTGGCGCGCCCAGTTGGCCTCGCGCGGCTTCCTGGCAGCCGACGACTACGTGATGATCACACAGGCGGCCGAGGCCGACCTGACCGTCGGGCACCTGCTCACCCTCTACAACAACCACCTCATGCCCGCCGGCCGGCTGATCACCTGGCTGATCACCGAACACCTCGGGATGGTGTACTGGCCGTACGTGCTGCTGATGGCGCTCGGCCAGGCGATCCTCGGCATCGCCTTCCTCCGGTTGCTGCGCCGGCTGCTGCGACCGTCCTGGCTGTTGCTCCTGCCGCTCGGCGCGCTGATGTTCAGCCCGTTGACGCTGGAGGCCACGTCGTGGTGGGCCGTCGGGGTCAACATGCTGCCGATGCAGATCGCCATGGTGCTCGCGGTGAGCGCACAGGTCAGCTACGTGCAGACCGGGCGCAAGCGGCATCTGCTGACGCTGGCCCTGTCCGTGCTGCTCGGCCTCGTCTTCTTCGAGAAGGCGATCCTGGTCGTCGCGCTGGTCTTCCTGCTCACTGCCGCCCTCTACGCCGACGGCGGCTTCTTCCGTACCCTCTGGATCACCCTCCGCCGCTGGTGGCCTTCCTGGTTGCTGCTGACCGCGCTGTCGCTCGGCTTCCTCGCCGCCTACCTGATCAACTCGGAGTCCTCGCTGCGGCGGCCGACATCGGTCGGCGAGGTGTTCACCTTCCTCACCCAGATGCTCGGGTCCACCGTGATGCCGGGCCTGGTCGGTGGGCCGTGGCGATGGCTGGGGGCCGGGGACGGCGCACCGGTCGCGGCACCACCGGAACTTGGCAGGTGGGTGGCCTGGACCCTGGTCGTGGCCCTGATCGTGGCGACCGTACGCCGCCGTCGTCGCGCCGGCCGCGCCTGGCTGCTGCTCGGGGCGTACCTGGTCCTGGTGGCGGGCATGCTGGCCGCGACCCGACTCGGCTCCACGTTCAGCGGGGTCGCCGGTGGCGTGCCCCGGTATGTCAGTGACGTCGTCGTGGTGGCCGCCATCTGTCTCGGCGTCGCCGTGGTCGGGCTGGCCCGGCCGTCCCGGGGCACCAGGGAAACCGAACCGGCAAACCTCGACATCTCGCCAGCGGGACCGGAGGTCCACCCGAAACCAGCGGACGTGACGACTCCGGACCGCACCGTGGCCGTACCGAGCAGCGCCCCGACCGCACCGGACCCCGTGTCGTCCACCCCGCCGGCCGGCTCGACCACACCGGTGCTGGCCGAGTCGGTCCGGACCGGGCCACCGAGACAGGTGGTGGCGAGGCTCGGCGTCATCCACGCGGAAGCTCCCGTCGACCCCGAGCCGCAGCCCACCGCAGCAGCCGAGCCGGTGCCGTCGGTGCTGACCCCCGAACGCGTGCCGGACGGTGCGGCCGGCGCAGTCGACAGCCCGGGGCCGGTCGCCAGCCAGCACCCGGCCGGTGGGCCGGATCCGGGCGACGCCACGGCTCCATCGGCGTCCCCGCGCCAGGCCGTCGAGCAACCGGCCGAGCCGGAACGGCGACCGCTGGTCGCCGACTCTCCTCCTCCGCCCGGGCTGTTCGGTCCGCTGCCGGAGCGCTACCGGGAGGCGGTGCACGTCGTGCTCGCCCTGGTGCTCGTCGCCGTCTGTTTGGGCACCGTCTGGACCACGTCCCGGTACAGCGACGAGTGGGCGGCCAAGTCCGGCAGGTCGTACGTCGACACGGTGCGGATCGAGATGGCCAGCGCGCCGCCGGACACCGTGTTCTTCGACGGCCCGGTGCCCAACGAGGTCGTGCCCAACCTGTCCTGGCCGTACAACCTGCAGTCCCGGTTCTTCCGTGCCTTCGGCACCCGCCCCACGTTCGTGGACGAGGCCGACAACCTGTCGGTGCTGGACTCCCTCGGCCGGATCCAGGTGGCCACGGTCATCGGCAGCACCATCCAGCCGGGACCACAGGAAGGCTGCGGCTACCTCGTCTCCGGCGGGCAGAGCGTACGGATGCCGCTCAACGAGCCCCGTCAGGACTGGCACTGGGTGGTCCGGATCGGCTATCTCAGCTCGACGACCGGCACGGCGACGCTACGGCTCGGCACCGGCACCGCCGAGTTCCCGATCAAGAAGGGCCTCAACCAGCGATTCTTCCGCATCATCGGCGGCGGGGACTCGGTCGAGTTGACCGTGCGCGGGACGGACATCTCGTTCTGCACCAACGAAATCGCGATCGGCAACCCGGCACCGAAGCCCGAGTAGGCCGAGCCGGCATGGCCCAGACCACCAGCAGGGACGTCGCACGGGTGCGACTCGGCGCGGCCGGTGCCGCGGTCACCGTCGCGACCGTGGTGACCAATGCCCTGGCGTACGTCGTTCCGATGCTCGGTGCGCGCCGGCTCACCGCCGCCGACCTGGGCGCGCTGGCGACGGTTCTCGCGCTGGCCGCGATCGCGGCGGTACCCGGCTTCGGTCTGCAGATCGCGGTGGCCGCCCACCGGGCCCGCCGGGGCGCTGGTGACACCCGCCGTCTCGGGTTACGAACCGCAGCCCTCACGGCCGGGGTGACGACTGCCGCCGCACCGGTGCTGACCGTCGCCCTGCGGCTGCCGCTGGCACTCACGCTGCTGCTCGCCACCACCACGTTCGCCACCGTGCTCAGCGGGCGGTGGCTCGGCGAACTCCAGGGGCAGGAACGTTTCCTGCGGCTCGCCGCGGCGATGGTCGCGGTGGCCCTCGGTCGCTACGGGGGACTGGTCGCCGGGCTGCTGCTCGGCCGGGGGCCGGAGGTGTGCCTGCTCCTGACCACCCTGACCGGCCTGTTCGCGCTGCCGCTCCTGGCCCGTCTCGCCAGTTCACCCGAGTACCCGCGACCGGCCGACCCGGCCACGTCCGATCGCCCCGATGTCGTGACCGGGACGTCACCCGCCCGGCACCCCGCCGGGCAGCGACTAGGGGCGCGGCAGGTGATGACGGCGTGCGGCGCGACGCTGGCGATGCTCACCATCTCGTACGCGGACCTGATCCTGGCCCGCCAACTCCTACCGGCGGCCGACTCCGGCGCGTACGCCGTCGGCGCGGTCCTCAGCAAGGGTGCCCTCTGGGCGCCTCAGGTCGTCACGCTGCTGGTGCTGCCCCGGCTGGCCCAGGGTGATCGGCGGGCCCGACTGGTGGCCCTGGCGCTGATCCTGGCGTGCGGGGCGGTCCTGGTGGTGAGTTCGGCGGTCGCCGGCGAGCTGGCCTTCCGGCTCGTCGGCGGCGCCGATTATCTGCACCTGGCAGGGACGGCGCCGATGTTCGCGGCCGTCGGGGCGCTCTACGCGGTGGTCTTCATGCTGGTGAACGATCGGGTGGCGACCGCCGCGCGATGGCCCGCCGCGCCGCTCTGGCTGGCGACGGCCGGGCTGACCGCGGCAGCCGCCCTGGTCGCGCCACGCACCGTGACGGGGGTGCTGAGCTGCTCGCTGACCGTCGCCACGCTGTCTGCCGTGGTGATGGCCTGGCTGGTGTTCGTGCGCGGTCGGCACTGACAGGCGGGACATCCGACCGTCACCAGGAGTGACAATTCGGCCTGCCCGCCACGTTGAACGGGCACGACTGGGGATCCGTGGCGACTCGGGCTCCCCGACGGTGGTTCGGTTGGCTACCGTGGTTCTCTTCCGGAGTAGGATCCCCTGGCTCCGCATGCGGTACGTCGCTAAGAGGTAGTTGTGACGCTGTACGGCGAAGAACGCCCCCCGCCGGCCGACGATCGGCCGACGGTGCAGGTGACTGCGGTCAGTTGGCCGATCGAAGAGCCGGTCCGACCGGCGCCCGTTCCGCCGGACGGCGACCGATCCCGCTCCCGCCGATTCCGGCTGCTGCTCGCCTCCGGCGTGGCCACCGCCGTGCTCGGCTCGGTGGGCGCGGTGGCGGTCTGGGCCTACGCGGGTGACGTCCCGCGCGGCACCAGCGTCCTCGGTACCGAACTCGGTGGGCGCAGCCGGACGGACGCCGCGCGGGAGCTACAGGCGCAGCTGGACCGCCGGGCGGCCGAACTCCAGGCCCCCATCCAGGTACGCGTCGGCGAGCGGACGGCCGAGATCAATCCCGCCGAGGTGGGGCTCACCGTCGACGTGGAGGCCACCGTGGCCGCCGCCGCCGCGACGAGTGCCCACGCCGTGGACCGCCTGGTCGGCTCGCGGGAGGTCGAGCCGGTTGTCTCGGTGGACGTGCCGAAGCTGGAGACCGCGCTGAAGGAGCTCGTGGGCGACCAGGGCCGGAAGATGACCATGCCGGCGATCACCTTCTCTGGTACGAAGCCGAAGGTGCGCTACCCGAAGTCCAGCCTCACCATCGACCCGGAGCATTCCGCCGAGGTCGTCAAGCAGGGCTGGTTGAACGGGCAGCCGGTGACCGTCCCGCTTGTCGAGAACCACCCGGCCACCACGGCCGAGGAGGTTGACCGGCTGGTCGCCGAGCTGGCCGAGCCGGCGGTGGCGGCACCGGTCAAGCTGACCACGGAGCGTGGTTCGGTCACCATTCCGCCGACGGCCATCGCGAAGGGCCTCCGGTTCAAGGCCGACAAGACCGGCAAGCTCACGCCCAGCGTGGACGTCAAGAAGCTGAAGGCCGCGCTCGGCAGCAAGCTCGACACCGTCGAGGTGGCCCCGAAGAACGCCACGATGAGCATCTCTGGCGGCAAACCGAAGGTGAAGGACGGACGGCCCGGCAAGCAGGTCGACACCAGCAGTCTCGGTAGCGACCTGCTCGCCGTCCTGCCGAGCGGCACGGATCGTACGGTCTCCGCCGAGCTGAAGCCGGTCGAGCCGAAGCTGACCGCGGCGAAGCTCCGCAGCCTGGGGATCAAGGAGAAGGTGTCGTCCTTCACCACCAACTTCACCGGCGGGCTCTCCTCGCCCCGTAGCCAGAACATCGTGACGATCGCCAACGATGTGAAGGGCACCGTGGTCCTGCCCGGCGAGACGTTCTCGCTGAACGGTCACACCGGCGAACGCGGCTACGCCCAGGGCTACCGGGACGCGCCGGTGATCCTCGACGGCAAGTTGGTGCCGGGCGTCGGCGGCGGCACCTCGCAGTTCACCACGACCCTCTTCAACGCCTCCTACTACGCCGGCTTGGAGGACGTCGAGCACAAGCCCCACTCGTACTACTTCAGCCGGTACCCGGCGGTCATCGAGTCGACCATCTTCTGGCCCAACCTCGACTTCAAGTTCCGCAACAACACCGAATACGGCGTGCTGATCGACACCTCCTACACCGGCAGTTCGGTGACGGTATCGATGTGGAGCACAAAGATCTGGGACAGCGTGAAGACCGAGTACGGCCCGCGGCGGAACATCACCTCGCCGAAGACCGTCTACCTCGAACCGGGCCCGAGCTGCATCCCCGCCAACGGCAGCCAGGGCTTCACCCAGGACGCGTTTCGGGTGATCAAGAAGGACGGCAAGGTCGTCAAGCGGGAGAAGTTCAGCTGGACCTACAGTGCGGAACCCCGCTTCATCTGCGCCAAGAAACCCGCCTGACGTCCACCGGGCGCCAGCTCGGTCACGGCCCCGCCCGCCTCCGCGCCGGCGGGGCCGTTCCCTGTCGAGGCGCTCCGACGAGCTTCGCGACTATGCCTGACCGACTTCTCGACGGCGCCGCCTACCCAGGTCATCGGGAGACGGCGTCGGAACCATGCGTTCTTCCTGCACCCGGATCTCCAGGCGAGAGCGATAGGCAGCCGGATGCCAGATCTCCTCGAACGAGCCGCTAATCGCGCCGCCGACACCGCGGCGACGAACACGTGCTGGGCCGAGGGCGTAAGCCGGAAGGAGCCCCAACGCGTTTGAGGGCCACCCCATCAGGGGTGGCCCTCAAACGAAGAATGTCCGGCGGTGTCCTACTCTCCCACACCCTCCCGGGTGCAGTACCATCGGCGCTGGAGGGCTTAGCTTCCGGGTTCGGAATGTGACCGGGCGTTTCCCCTCCGCCATGACCGCCGTAACCTTATCAACATGTCAAACAACACCAATTTGCTGACACTATCGTGTCAGGGGTGTGTGTTTGTTTGTTGTGAGTTACACAGTGGACGCGAGCGATCGTTGTAGTCAAGTCCTCGGCCTATTAGTACCGGTCAACTGAACCCGTTACCGGGCTTACATTTCCGGCCTATCAACCCAGTCGTCTAGCTGGGGGCCTTACCCACCCGAAGGTGGTGGGATACCTCATCTTGAAGCAGGCTTCCCGCTTAGATGCTTTCAGCGGTTATCCCTTCCGAACGTAGCTAACCAGCCGTGCCCCTGGCGGGACAACTGGCACACCAGAGGTTCGTCCGTCCCGGTCCTCTCGTACTAGGGACAGCCCTTCTCAAGTATCCTACGCGCACGGCGGATAGGGACCGAACTGTCTCACGACGTTCTAAACCCAGCTCGCGTACCGCTTTAATGGGCGAACAGCCCAACCCTTGGGACCTGCTACAGCCCCAGGATGCGACGAGCCGACATCGAGGTGCCAAACCATCCCGTCGATATGGACTCTTGGGGAAGATCAGCCTGTTATCCCCGGGGTACCTTTTATCCGTTGAGCGACACCGCTTCCACACGCAAGTGCCGGATCACTAGTCCCGACTTTCGTCCCTGCTCGACCCGTCAGTCTCACAGTCAAGCTCCCTTGTGCACTTGCACTCAACACCTGATTGCCAACCAGGCTGAGGGAACCTTTGGGCGCCTCCGTTACCCTTTAGGAGGCAACCGCCCCAGTTAAACTACCCACCAGACACTGTCCCTGAACCGGATAACGGTCCGAAGTTAGATACCCGAATCAACCAGAGTGGTATTTCAAGATTGCCTCCACCCATACTGGCGTATGAGCTTCACCGGCTCCCACCTATCCTACACAAGCCGACTCAAATACCAATGTCAAGCTATAGTAAAGGTCCCGGGGTCTTTCCGTCCTGCCGCGCGTAACGAGCATCTTTACTCGTACTGCAATTTCGCCGGGCCTGTGGTTGAGACAGTGGGGAAGTCGTTACGCCATTCGTGCAGGTCGGAACTTACCCGACAAGGAATTTCGCTACCTTAGGATGGTTATAGTTACCACCGCCGTTTACTGGCGCTTAAGTTCTCCGCTTCGCCCCGAAGAGCTAACAGGTCCCCTTAACGTTCCAGCACCGGGCAGGCGTCAGTCCATATACATCGAATTACTTCTTCGCATGGACCTGTGTTTTTAGTAAACAGTCGCTTCCCCCTGCTCTCTGCGGCCATACAACGCTCCACCCGCGCGGGGCTTCACGTCTCCGGCCCCCCTTCTCCCTAAGTTACGGGGGCAATTTGCCGAGTTCCTTAACCACAGTTCGCCCGATCGCCTCGGTATTCTCTACCTGACCACCTGTGTCGGTTTGGGGTACGGGCCGCTCGAAACTCGCTAGAGGCTTTTCTCGGCAGCATAGGATCACTGACTTCACCTGAATCGGCTCGGCATCACGTCTCAACCTTCATGCACCACGGATTTGCCTATGATGCGGTCTACACGCTTACCCCGGCACAACCACCGGCCGGGCTCAGCTACCTTCCTGCGTCACCCCATCGCTTGACTACTACCCGCCAGGTTCCCACGCTCCCCAACCTCGACCCGAAGGTCTCGGCTGGTTCGGGTGGTTAGCACAACGAGGTTCGTCAGGGACGCTCCTTCGCGGGTACGGGAATATCAACCCGTTGTCCATCGACTACGCCTCTCGGCCTCGCCTTAGGTCCCGACTCACCCAGGGCGGATTAACCTGGCCCTGGAACCCTTGGTCATCCGGCGGAAGGGTTTCTCACCCTTCTTTCGCTACTCATGCCTGCATTCTCACTCGTGCCGCGTCCACAACTCGATCACTCGGCTGCTTCACCCCCGGCACGACGCTCCCCTACCCACCCACACACCTGCACACCACCCCGAAGAGTGATGCGAAGTCATTGTGTGAGTGCCACAGCTTCGGCGGTGTGCTTGAGCCCCGCTACATTGTCGGCGCGGAACCACTTGACCAGTGAGCTATTACGCACTCTTTAAAGGGTGGCTGCTTCTAAGCCAACCTCCTGGTTGTCTATGCGACCCCACATCCTTTTCCACTTAGCACACGCTTAGGGGCCTTAGCTGGTGATCTGGGCTGTTTCCCTCTCGACTACGAAGCTTATCCCCCGCAGTCTCACTGCCGCGCTCTC
>NZ_JAPZBH010000002.1:22500-40680 GCF_027460185.1 Verrucosispora sp. WMMA2121
CAGTTGGCCGTACGGACGCAACCGCGCTCGCTTCCACAACCGACCGGTCGGCGGTTCCATCACCTCGTTCTCGTCCACCCTGCGGACGGTGACCTCCCAGTCGTCCGCGCTGGACATGTCGAGATCCGCGAAACGCCAGGTCTCCTCGCCCACCGGGAAGGTCTCACCGAGCGTGACCTCGTGGGCGAAACTCTCGTCGCGCTGGAACGGCATGACGATGATCTCGGCACGCACCGGCGGCCCCACGTCGACCCAGCGCACCCCGAACCGTGCTGGTCCGACGCTCGCCGTCGCGTTGCTCGGCACGGCGGCTACGTGAGTGAACGAGCGCAAGGGCCCTGCCCTCCCAGTTTCCTCAGGCACGATCAGGTCCAGCATGTCGTTCGGCGCCGGCTCGACGCGCGGGCAGGCACATCGCGTGCGAGGCGTTCATTCGCCCTCGCCGTGGGCCGGCTGGCGCGGCCGGCTCCGCGCACTGCGCAACGATCGGGTAGCTCAGCGAATCGGCGGCTGTGCCGTCCACCCGTGCCGCTCTCATGGCTGCCCGTGCTCGTAGTTGGCGGGATCCGTAAACGTCCCGGGCGGGTGGATCTCGACGGGGGGAAAGTGGTCCATCTCCATCGGGGTCAGCCGGCCGATGAACTCGTACATCGACCAGGCCACCGCCCGCAGCTTCCGCTCCCGGGCGGCCGCCGCGGCCGGGGAAGGTGGGCCGACCAGGTCGAGCTCGCTGACAAAATAGACGCTCTCGTTGCCCAACTCCGCCGAGACGACCAACAGCCCACTGGCCGTACTCGCGATCACCAGCCAGGCTCGCGACAGCCAGGGGTCGCGGTGTCGACGCTGGGCGTGCACCAGGTCGAACGGAGGGTACTCGGGGTGGACGCCGAACAGCGGACCCGTCGGAAACAGGACGATCGGCATCCCCGGTATGTGGTGCATCACCTCAGGGTGCGCACCGTTGTTCCGACTGAGCCAGTCGCGGTAGCCGCGAGGCAGCTGGGCCCCGAGCGCGACCTCCAAGGACTGGAGCTGGGTCTCGTCGAGCTGGCCGTACGGCCGCAACCGAGCCCGCTTCCACAACCGCCCGGTCGGCGGCTCCATCACCTCACCCTCGTCCACCCGGCGGACGGTGACCTTCCAGTCGTGGGCGCTGGACATGTCGAGGTCAGCGAAGCGCCACACTTCCTCGCCCACCGGGAAGGTCTCACCGAGCGTTACCTCGTAGGCGAAGCTCTCGTCGCGCTGGAACGGCATGACAATGATCTCGGCACGCACCGGCGGCCCGACATCGACCCAGCGCACCCCGAAGCGGGCCGGCCCGACAGGCGTCGTCGTGTTGTTGCGGACGGCGGCCACATGAGTAAACGAGCGCACCAGCTCTCTCCCGGTTCCCTCAGGCACGATCAGGTGTCCAGCATGTCGTACAACGTCGGCTCGGCGGGAAGCACGAAACCGAGCACGTCGCGGGCGATCCGTTCGGCCTCCGCACGTTCGACAGGTGCCGGCGTCGCCTGCCCCGGCACCACGCCACCGACCGTCCAGTGCAGCGAGCGTCCCGAGCCGCCGACCTCGGACACCATCAGGCCCGCCACGCTACCGTCGGCGGCGAGCAACGTGAAGTAGTTGATCGCGTACCTATCGTCATCTAGATAGGTGCGACCGAGGGTGCGCGGTGGCGAGGCGGGCTTGGCCATCGGGCCGGGCTGATCGATCAGCGGAGCACCCGCGCTGGGAACGGCCAGCGGGCGGTCAACGATCTGCTCGGCGGACGATCGGTGCGACGGCAAAAGTGGCTGGACGTTCGCTACCGGGCCGCCGTACACCGAAGGCGACGGTGGAGCGGCAACCGGTGACTGCTCCAGGTGCGCGCACCAAGGCACCATCAGGTCCAGCATCGCCCGCACCGACATTGGCGACGGATGCTCCTTGTTCCAGGGGTTACGGAGCTGTACCTGGCCGTCCCGTACCGCGAGGATCTCGTAGACGTGCTCATCCTCAAGCCCGTAGGGCAAGGTGGTAAGCCCGGGGTACCTCTCCATCGACCACGTCGCGATGGTGATCGGGCTGCCGGCGGCGAGCAGGGCCGTCAGGTGTCGCTCGACCGCCGCCTCCCGTCCCGGCGTGGTATCGAGGAGCGTCTGCCGGGCCGGCAGGCCGGTGAGTTGGGTGAGCAGCTCGGCCTGCATCAGGGTGGTGCTGCCGACGTGGAGCCGCGCGTAGCCCAGCGGGGCGGCACGGTGCGGGTCATCTTTGCTCTCCCACGCACGCCACTCGCGCTGCCACTGCTCGTGCCGCTCCATGGTCCAGGTGCGGTCCACCGCGGCGAGCGCCTTCTCCAGCACCGCCGCCCACCCGACGCCGACTTCCGACTGGTCGGCATACGCGGCCCACGAACTGCCGGCATGCACCGGGACGTCGGGCCGCACGTTAATCCGGATGCGCCGCCCGGTCGCCGCCGCACCGTTGCCACGCAACACAGTTTCGTGCAGCAGGACGTCCACCGTGCCATCCGGTTGCGGCTCGAACAGCTGTGGAATGCTCTGCGGCCGATGCCCGGCGAGGGCCGCCATCGTGGCCAGCATCCCGCAGTCACCCAATATGCCCTGCTGCACCTGTGTCCGTCCGGGCGGGCCGTCGAAAAGCGGTGCCGGCTGGCCCGTTGCCGGGAACAGTGAACGACCGTATTCGATCGGATACTCGGCATCTGGGTCGGGCAGCGTTACCCGGTCGGCGGCCACGGCGGCCTCGCCGGGGGTAACCGTCGGGATGACCTCGACCTCGACCTCCGACTCGGACGGCATCATCGCCCGCAGGGCCTCGGTCAGCGCCGTTGGTACCAGCCCCATCCGCCGCGCGTCGGACTGGTAGTGGAAGCTGTGCGTGGCGAGTACCGCCATGGCGGCGGGATTCGACCCGTACTCGACGTTGAAGGCCGCATAGGTTCGCGATCGGTCCTCGGTCAGCAGCGCGTTGCGGCCGGCTGGGGTGTTCAGGTCGTACGCGGGTACGGACCTCTCCAGGTTGAACTCCGGGGCACCTTCGAGGGTGTACGGGCGCAGGTCGAAGCGGCCGGTCAGGTCGACGTAGATGCCCTCGGTGGCGAGCCGATCGGCCAACCGTGGGTCGTGCCGGCGGACCTGGTCCAGCAGGTTCGGCGGCAGGCCGATGAGCTGCCCGGCGAGGGCGGGCATCCGGGGTAGCGAGGACTGGCTCTGCTCCCCGTGCACGGCCAACTCCCGCAACTTCGCGGTCAGCTCGGCGGCGGGCGGCGGCTGGAAGTCGGGAGCCAGCCGGCCTCGGTAGTCGATGGCGCGGAACCGCTCGACCATCGTCTGGTTGGGGTTGAACGCCAGGGCGTCGGCCACCGCCTCCGGTGTGATCACCGGCAGGCTCAGCTGCATCACGTGGGTCCACACGTCGGCAGGCAGGGCGGCGAGGCGGGCGGCCGCGTCGGGCGTACCCCAGCGGAGGCCCAAGCGGTCGACCAGGGTGTCGATCTCGGCTCGCAGGGCGAGCCGGGCGGCGGGATCGGCCTGTGCGTACCAGGCGGCCATGAGGCGCAGTTCGGCCACCCGACCCCGGTCCCGGACCGAGACGCCGGCGGGATCTATCGGCCCCTCCGCCGCGCCCTGGTCGAAGAGCCCGACGTGGGCGGTACCAGTCTCGTGCCGGGCCAGTAGTTCGGCGGCCTCGTGCGCCACCGCACGGTCGACCGCCATGTCTCCGGCACGGTCGGCGACGGTGAGGGTGAAGGTGCCGTCCAGGTTGCGGATGGTCTGTGCCACGACGCCGTCGGCCAGCGGGGCGGCGGTGACCCGGACTCGCAGCGGCGCCACACCGGACGCGCGCAGCTCGAAGGCGTCCGGGCCGACCGCCACGATCTGGTCCGCGCCGACCTGCTCAGCCAGGGTGGGTAGCACCAGCCGGGCCCGGTCCACCACGGCCGGGGCGTCGGCGGCGGGTCGGCCCTGACCGTGGAACGCCGAGCCGGGCAGCGCCGCGACGGTGCTCCGAGCCAACTCGACGTGGGCGTACCAGGGGCTCATCAGGTCGAGGAAGGCGCGCAGCGGCATCGGGGCCGGATGCTGCGCGTTCCACGGGTTACGCAGCTGCACCTCGCCGTTCGTGACCGACACGATCTCGTACGCGTGCCCCGCGACCAGTCCGTACGGTGGCGTGCCGCCCGGTTGGGCAGCATAGGCGTCGGCCGGCCGGGTGCCGGTGATCATCGGGCTGCCGGCGGCCAACAGGGCTGCCAGTCGTGCCTCGACGTCGGCTTCCCGGCCCGGTGTCGGGTCCAGTTCACTGACCCCGGTCGGCAGGCCGGTGAGCTGGCTGAGCAACTCGGCCTGCACCAGGCGGCTGCTGCCGTTGTCCAGCCGGGCGTAGCCGAGCGGGGCCGCCTGGGTGGCGTCCACACCCGGCCGGGCGGTCCACTGCTGCTGCCACTGGTCGTGACGCTGCTGGGTCCAGGTACGGTCGATCGCCGCGATCGCCTTCTCCAGCAGCGACGCCCAGGCCGATCCGACCACAGACTGGTCGGCGTAGACGCTGTGGCCGTTCGAGTTGGGGTGCAACGGCACGTCCGGGAAGACGGTGACCCGCAGCTGTCGACCGGTGGGCGTGATCGCACGGTCGGGCCCACTTGTCTCGTGCAGCACCACGTCGACCGAGCCGTCCGGGTTCGGGTGGAACATCTGCGCGACGCTGTCCGAAAGTCGACCGGCGACCGAGCCGATCACGGCGATCATGCCGCAGTCGCCGAGCGCCCCCTGCTGTACGTCCTCCCGCTTCGGCGGCCCGTCGAACAGCGGCGGAGGTTGCCCGCTGCGGGCGTCCAGTGCCGACCCGTAGACCGGACCGGGCTGGTTGGCCGATTCCGGTGGCAGAGTCACCCGGTCGGCCGAGACCCGGATCTCGGCCGCTGTCTCCTGCGTCGCGGAGTTCTCCACGGTCGCGCCGGTGGCCGTCGGCGCGGGGGTGATGCTGCGCAGGACGTCGGTCAGGACGTCCGGCACCAGTCCCATCCACCTCGCGGTGCCCTGGTAGTGGAATTCGTGTCCGGTGAGCAGGGCGGCTGCCTGGTCACCGTGGAGACCACGCAGCGCCGCGCGGGCGCGTTGTCGGTCCTCGTGCAGTTGGGCGCGCCGCCCGTCCTCGGTGGTCAGGTCGAATGCCGGGCGTGCGGCGCCGAGGTCGACGGCGGGCACGTCCGGCACCATGTAGGGGCGCAGGTCGTAGCGGCCGGTCAGGTCGACGTAGATGCCCTCGGTGGCGAGCCGGTCGGCGAGTTGCGGATCCACCGCCCGGATCCGGTTGAGTTGTGCCTGCGGGACACCGACGATCTGTCCGGCGAAGGCGGACATCCGTGGCATGCCGGCCTGCGCGTGTTCAGCCTCGGTCGCCAGGTCCCGCAGCCGGGCGTCCAGGTCCGCCTGCTGGGGCACCTGGAAGTCCGGAGCCAGTCTGGCCCGGTAGTCGATCATCCTGATCCGCTCGACCTCGGTGAGGGTGGCGGCACCGGCCAGCACGGTGGAGACCGCGTCGGTCGTGATCGACGGCACGCTGAGCCGCATGAGGTGCGCCAGCACGTCCCGAGGTAGCACCGCCCACCGCGACCGGACGTCCGGGTCACCGACCCGCAGGCCGAGGTGACCGGCGAGGGCGTCGATCTCGGCGCGCACGGCGGGTCGGGCGGCCAGGTCGGCGGCGGCGTACGTGGCGGCGAGCAGCCGGATCTCCGCCATTCGACCTCGGTCGTGGGCGGTGAGCCCCGCCGGGTCGATGGGGCCCTGGATGTTGCCCGGGTCCAGCGGACCGACAAGCGCCCGGCCGGCCTCGTGCAGCGCTGCCAACTCGGCGACCTCGTGCGCCAACGCCCGCGCCACCACCGGATCGGCGGCCCGCTCGGACACCGTGACGGTGAGGACGCCGTCCGGGTCGCGGGTCGATCGGGCCACCAGGCCGTCGGGCAACGGAGCACTGGCGAGCCGTACGGTAAGCGGTTGCTGCCCGGCAGAGTGGATCTCGAACAGGTCCGGCCCGACCGGGGCCACCGCGTCCACCTGGGCGTACTGCGCGATCTGCGGCAGCGCGGACCGGGCCAGATCCAGCACCGCCGCCGGGTCGGCGACCGGGCGACCCAGACCGTGGAAGGTGGAGCCCGGAACGGCACCGGCGGTGATCGAGTCGCCCGTCGATACGCTGGCGTCATGGCCACGCCCGCCGAGCTGTACGCCGCCATCCTCGCCGACCCCGACGACCTCGACCTGCGGCGACGCTACGCCGACGCCATCGAGACCACCGATCCCGAGCGGGCCGAGCTGATCCGCCTCGACCTGGAAGGGGCCGACGGCACCCGGGAGATGCTGTTCCTGCACCGGCGGATCCACCCGCGCCTCGCCGATCCCGTCGCTCACCTGCTCGTCGACTGGCGAATCCGCAACGGACTGATCGAATCGGTCACCATGACCGCGCGTACCCTCATCGACCACGGCGACGAGGTCTGGGCCCACCACCCCGTCCGCCACCTGGTCCTGACCGAAGCCGCCGGACTCATGACCGACATCGCCCAGGTCGCCTGCCTCGACCGCCTGGTCGCCCTCGACCTGCGCGGGAACCCGATCGGCGACGACGGACTCGCCACCCTCGTCGACTCCCCGCACCTGCGCCGGATCCGCTGGCTGGGCCTGGCGCGCTGCGGCATCGGCCCGGCCGGAGCCGAGACCCTCGCCGCCACCCGCAATCTGCCCGCCCTGCGCTACGTCGACCTGCGGCGCAACCCCGTCGAGGTCACCGCTCAGGGCCACGGGCAGCACATCGACGGATCGCCCGTCTGGGTCGAGATGCCTCCGCTCGGGCAGGAATTGATCGCCCGGTACGGCCCGCTGCCCTGGCTCGACATCCAATGGGGCTGGAGGTTGTACAGCATCGCCCTCTGGGACGAGGTCTGAAGGAGGATCCGGCGGCGCGGCGCCGCCGACCAGCGGCGACACCGGCGGGACACCGCGGTTCGCCTCGGCGATTCGCTGGGCGTGGAACCGGATGCTGGGCGGGATGCCCTGCGAGTCGTCCGGCAGTGCCGCTGCCTGACGCAGGACGACCTCCGTCAGGCCCTCGTCGACCCTGGCCAGGAGTGCCCCGGCCACGCTGGCACCGCCGAGGACCCTGAGCTGACCACTGCGGTCACGTAGCCCCAGCAGGTCAGGGACCGGGTCCTTCGTTCGGATGGACGGTCCTTCAAGTGTTGCCAACTCGATCTCGGACAGCAGGGTGTGCACGCCACCGGGAAGCCGGGGCTCCTGCCCGATCGAGAGCACCACTCGGTCGTAGACCTGCTCGGTACCGTCGCTGAACCCGACGACGAACGCTCCGTCGACCGTGTGTCGGATGCCGACAATGCTGCGCATCGACCTGTCCGACACGCGGGCCTGGGCAGCGTCTGAGTACGCACCGAGGCCGGGCAGGTTGTTACGCCGGTTGTCACCGCCGCTGAAACTGAACTCCAGTTGGGCTCGGGCGTCGACGACGGGATCACCCGTCACCCGGTCGGCCGGTAGCGGCCTGGCCTGGGCCGACCAGTCGATGCGCCCGGCTGCGGAGGCAGCGGCCTGCTCGATGTCCCACGCCCCGGACGGTCCCGCCCCGTAGACCAGTACCCGGTCGCCCGGCTGGTAGGTGTCGGCCAGGTTCTGTCCGCCGAAGTCGACCGGCGGCGCGGCCGGGCGGGGATCGGTGAACGAGCCGTCCCGGGCATGGCCGAGACGGGCCGCAACCTCCTCGGGCAGTGCCCGTACGTCCACCGGGTCGCCCGCCGGGTCGTGCACCTGCCCGGTCAGGATGTTCACCGCGTGGCCGCTGGACGGGTCGATCACCAACGGATCGGTCAGTTGACCGCTGAGATCGGTGAGCAGCGGAAGGTCCAAGACACCCGTACCGCCGAGGACGGCTCGTACGTGCGGGGGGAGGCTTTCCAGACCGATGACCGCACCGGCGGGGTCGCGGAACACCGGCGTGGTCCCGGAGCGGCTCACGCGGTAACCGGTGGCGGGGTCGACGTAGTCGCCGGCGGTACCGGTCGGCGCGGTGGGCACCCGGGAAGGGCCGGGGCCGGTTGCGATGTCCAGTGCCGCCGTGAAGACCTCCCGGCCGCCGATGGTCACCCGGAAGTTCGCACCGTCGGGCCATCCGGTGGCGTCAGCTGGGCGCGGCGTGACCGAGGTGGCCAGTCCCTGGTAGGTGGGCATGCCGTTGAGCGCACGGGCCGCGCCCACCGCGTCGGCGAACACATCGGACGGAGTGAACCCGGTCCCCTCCTCGGCCAGGTCGGACGGTTGGAACGGCAGCCCGGGAAGTTCCAGCTCGGAGGGGACCTGCCCCATCAGCAGCGTCTGCCGCTCCGCCCACGGGTCGTGCCCCTGGGAGACGCAGAGCACCGCTGGGAGGCCGGCCCCCGAGTCGGCGGGAGCGCCAAGCGTGACGAAGTCAGCGGTGGCGGCCCAACCCCCACCGATCACCAACCGGCCGAAGACGTGGTCGGGTGCCGCATCCAGCGCGGAGTCCACCCGGGCGGTCAACGCGAGGTCGGCCTCGTTGCGTAGGGCGGTCGCCTGCTGCGCCCAGGCTCGGGCCTCAGCACGGACCGCCGATTGAGCGGCGCGCAGCTGCGCGAGGAGTTGCTGCCCGTCGCTCTGGGCGAGCCCGAGCAGGTTCTCGACCTCCGGGGCGAGGGTGCCGAGATGGTTCCGGATCAGATCCAGGCGCGCCTGGGCCGCTTTCGGGCCGACCATCGGCACGTTGGCAGCGTGTCCGTGAACGGGCGCGGCAGGCTCCTGCTCCAGCAGCCCGGAGGAGACGAGCAGACTCAGCGCCTCGGCTCGTAGTTGACCGGCTCGGCCCGGCTCGGACGTGGCGGCGCTTTCCGCGAGTACGACCCGCAGTTCGGCGAGGCGGCCCATGTCTCGGGCGGTGAGAGGCCGGGAACCGTTGCCCGCCGTTCGAGCGCCCTCGGCGAGCGCCGTGGTGGCGTCGACGCGCAGCCCCGCGGCCCGATCCTGAGCGACGGTGTCCACCTCGGCAAGGGCCGCGGCCACGGCACGGTGGACGTGGTCCGGATGCGCCCCGGTCGACACCCGCACCACCGCGCCGTCGGGGTGGTACTGCACGGTGGCAACGGGGACGAGCGGCACGTTCGCCGCCGGATCGGTCAGCTCGATGCGTACCCGGTACGGGCCGTCAAGCGTGTCCAGGGTTACGGTGCCGGTGGCCGGGTCGACGCGGGCACGGTCGGGCAGTGCCCCGCCGTCCACCGCGGCCTGGATGGCCTCCCCGGTCCGGGCCGGATCGGCGTCGAGCAGCGCACCACCGAAGGTCGTACCGGCGGCGGCCCGGCGGAGATCGGGCCCCTCAGCGTCGATCGCGGAGTCGATGCCCGGCCCCGGAGGGCCACCGGGGCCGGTAGGTCCGGTGCTCCCGGTCGGGTCGTCCGACGGCATCGAGCCGTCGGTCCGGGTCAGACTGTCGGCTCCGCCTCGGGCCACACCTGGCGACCCTTGATCCTGCCCTCCCGTCGCGCCTGCGCGTACTCCTCCATCACCCGACGCGGCGGCAGGCTGGTGTGTGCTGTGACCACTCCCGAGCGGTCGATGATGTAGCTGCCCTGGCCCACGTGCATCCCCGAGGCCCGCTCCTGCTCCGAGAGTCTCTCCCGGGCCAGCCAGCCGAACTCGAACTCCCGTAGCAGGATCGGATTCCCAGTCCGCAGCAGTCGGCTGATCAGCGTCAGCGCCTCGTCCTCGGTCAACTCGCCCCTCTCCGTCAGGCACCATCATCGCCCAGAGCGCGTGGGTTTCCCGCACATCGGCGGCGGGCATCTCCGCCGACGTCGTCCCGGTCTGCGGATCCCACCACACCGGCGCGTCGGCGCCCGCCGGAAAGACGATCACGAAGGCGTGCGAGCTGTCGACCTCAGGTCGGCCAGCCTCGTCGAGGACCACGTTCCCGGCCGCGTCGAGCAACAGCCAGTCGGCCACCACCAGCGCCGACGCCCCGGGGCCGGCGTCCGCCACCTGCCGGTAGAGGTCCGCGTACTGGGCGGTGACCGCATCCGTACGGGCGGACAGGTCCATCGGCAGGTTGCCGGAACCACCGATCCATTCGCCGCCGATCCACGCCTCGGCGCGCTCCAGTCCGCCCCGCTCGCCGGTGACGCGATCGATCGAGCCGTCGACGAAGCGATCCGCCCAGCGCGGTACGGACACCTGCGGCTCGCCGTGGAAGCTGGCCAGCGCCGCCAGCGACGAGTCGAGGCAGTTGTTGCCGCGACCGGGCTGTTCTGGTCCACCGTCATTCACCAGCAGCCCGTACGGATGGGTCGACGGATCCGCGAAGACCGCGTACCCCTGCCCGGTGGCGAGGCTCGCCGCGAGATCGTCCTGGAAACGTGGATCTTCGAGCGGAGCCAGTTCACCCGGCCCGAACCGTCGGCTCTCCGGCAACGACAGGCCACGAGGGGCGGTGCTCGCGCCGTCCGTCGATACGCTGCCGTCATGGCCATGACCGCCGACCTCTACGCCACCATCCTCGCCGACCCCGACGACCTCGACCTGCGGCGACGCTACGCCGACGCCATCGAGACCACCGACCCCGAGCACGCCGAGCTGATCCGCCTCGACCTCGACGGCGGGAGTACCCCCCGACGTCTGCTGCTCGGGCGCAGGATCGGACCGCGACTCGCCCGCCCCGTCGAGCGGCTGGTCGACGACTGGCGGCTGCGGCGCGGATTCGTCGAGTCGGTGACCATGCGTGCCGACGCCTTCCTCGACCACGGAACCGAGGTCTGGCGAAGCGTTCCCGTTCGGCACCTGGTGCTTACCGATGTCTCCGGACGCATCGCCGACATCGCCGCGTCGCCCCTGCTGGGACAACTGGTCGGGCTGGACCTGGGCGGAAACCCCATCGGCGACACCGGCGTGCGGCACCTCGCTGGATCGGGCTGCCTGGGCCGGCTGCGCTGGCTCGGTCTGTCCCGTTGCGATGTCGGTGCCGACGGGGCCGAGGCGTTGGCCGCCAGCCGCAACCTCCCCCGCCTGCGCTACGTCCAGTTCGACCGCAACCGGGTCGAGATCCTGCCGTACGGCGTCGGTCAGGACATCGACGGCAGACCGATCGACGTCGAGGTGCCCGCCCTCGGGCAGCGACTTCTCGACCGGTTCGGACCGCTGCCCTGGCTCGACGTCCGCTGGGCCTGGGAGGGCCCCCCGAGGTACCACGACGTCTAGGTTGTCCGGCCCGGACGGGGCACCGGGTACGGCCTGGCTGTCACCCGGTGCGCTCGGCGGTGCGGGTCGATTGGCCTCGGCGATGCGCTGGGCATGGAACCGGATGCTGGGCTGGATGCCGCGGGAGTCGTCGGGCAACGCGTTGGCCTGGGCGGTCAGGAGGGCACGGACGTCCGACGGGTTGGACGTCTCGGCGACCACACCCGGAGCGACGCTCGCCGCACCCAGGACGCGGAGCCGCCCTGAGGCATCACGAAGGCCCAGCACGTCGGTTTCGGCGTCCGGCACTGCCACAGGTCCGTCCAGCGGCTCCAGCCCGAGCCCGGATACCAGGTTGGCGACACCCCCCGGGAAGTCGGCCGCCTGGCCGATCGAGAGCACCACCCGGTCGTACGCCTGGCGGCTGCCGTCGGTGAACTCCACCAGGAAGCCGCCGTCGACGGTGTGCCGGAGGCTGACGATCTCCCGGAGCGACAGGTCGACCTGGCTCCGCACCGTGTCGGCGTAGGCACCGACGTCGGGCAGCGTGTTCCGCCGGTTGTAGCCGCCGCCGAAGCTGTGCCGCAGACGCGCCTCGGCGTCCTGGTCCGGGTCACCGGTGAGCTGGCCGGGCGGCGGGTCCACGGCGCGGGCCGACCAGTCGACGCTCGCGGCGGGCGACGCCACTGCCTGCTCGATGTCCCACGCGCCGGAGGCGCCCGCGCCGAAGACGAGCACCCGGTCACCGGGACGGTACGCGTCGGCGAGGTTCTGCCCACCGAAGTCGACAGGTGGCGCGGCCGGCCGAGGATCAGTGAAGGACCCGTCCGGAGCGAAGCCCAGCCGAGCCGCGACCTCGGTGGGCACGGCACCGGTGTGCACCGGCGAGCCGCCGGAGTCGACAACCTGGCCGGTGGTGACGTCCACCGCGTACCCGGACATCGGGTCGACCACCAGCGGATCGGTGGGCCGCCCGGTCAGGTCGGCGAGCAGCGGCAGATCACCCCGGCTGGTGCCCGGGCCGCCGAGGACCGCTCGTACCTGCGGCGGCAGGCTCTCCGGTGCGATCTGGTTGCCGTCCGGGTCCTGGAACAGCGGCGTGCCGCCGGAGCGGTCGACGCGGTACCCGGTGTCCGGGTCGACGTATGCGCCGGTGGCGTTCGTCGGGACGCTGGGTACCCGGGACGGTCCCGGCCCGCTGGCGATGTCGACGGAGGTGGTGTAGATGTCCCGGCCGTTGACGGTCACCCGGAAGTTGGCGCCGTCGGGCCAGCCCGTGGCGTCGGCCGGTCGAGGGGTGATCGAGGTGGCGGTGCCCTGGTAGGTCGGCATGCCGGAGAGCGCGCGCGCCGCGCCCACCGCGTCGGCGAAGACGTCCGACGGGGTGAACTGGGTGCCCTCCTCGGCCAGGTCGGCCGGCTGGAACGGTAGACCGGGAAGTTCCAGCTCGGAGGGGACCTGCCCCATCAGCAGCGCCTGGCGCTCCGCCCACGGGTCGTGTCCCTGGGACACGCAGAGCACCGACGGCAGGCCGTGGCCGGCGTCCGCCGCGGCACCCAGGGTGACGAAGTCGGCGGTCGCGGCCCAACCGCCACCGATGACGAGCCGGTCGAAGACGTGGTCGGGCGTCACGCCCAGGGTGGCGTCCACCCTGGCGGTCAACGCCAGATCGGCCGCGTCGCGCAGGGCGGTGGCCTGCTGCGCCCAGGCCCGCGCCTCGGCACGGATCGCCGACTGGGCCGCCCGGATGTCGGTTACGAGCTGTTGACCACCACCGTGCGCGAGCCCGATCAGGGCCTCCACCTCGGTGGCGAGCGGACCGAGGAGATGGTGGATCAGGTCGAGGCGGGCCTGGGCCGCTTCCGGCCCGACCACCGGTGTGTTGCCACCGAGCCCGTGCACGACGTGCGCCGGTTCCTGTTCGAGGAGACCGGAGGCGACGAGCAGACTCAGTGCCTCGGCACGGAGTTGACCGGCGGTGCCCGGATCGGCGGCGGTGGCGCTGTCGGCGAGCACCACCCGCAGCTCGGCGAGGTGGCCGAGGTCGCGTGCGGTCAGCACGCGGGTGCCGTCGCCCTCCGGCCGGGCGCCCTCGGCGAGTGCGGTGGTCGCGTCGAACCGCAGCCCCTCGGCCCGTTGCTGGGCGATCGCGTCCACTTCGGCGAGAGCCGCCGCCACCGCCCGCCGGACGTGGTCCGGGTGGGCGCTCGTGGACACCTGCACGACGGCCCCGTCGGCGGTGTAGCGGATGGCGGCCACTGGTGCGACCGCCGCGTCCGCCGCAGCCGGGGTCGGCTCGACGCGTACCGGATAGGGACCGTCGAGGGTGGCCAGGGCGACTGTGGCGGTGGCGGGGTCGGCGCTCGCCCCGTCGGGTAGTGGCCCGGTGGTCAGGGCCGCCTCGACGGCGATCGTGGTACGCGCGGGGTCGGCGTCGAGCAGCGCACCACCGAAGGTCGTACCGGCTGCCGCCTGCCGCAGGTCGGGGCCGTCCGGGTCGGCTGCGGGCCCGGGGTCGCCCGGCGGCGGGTCGACGGACGATGGCCCGACCTCCCCGGCCGGTTCGGCCGGCGGCGTCAGGCCGTCGGTTCCTCCGTCGGCCAGACCTGCCGACCCGTCATCCGGCCCTCCCGGCGGGCCTGCGTGTACTCCGCGATCAGCAGCGGTACCGGCAGACTCATCTGAACTGTGATCACTCCCGTCCGGTCGATGATGTAGCTCCCGTGGCCCAGTTGCCTGCCCTCCGCCCGTTCTTGTGGGGACAGCTGTTCCTTCGCCAGCCAGCCGAACTCGAACGGGTGCAGCTCGATCTCGTTCGCCGTGCCGAGCAGGCGCCTGATCAGCGTCTGCGCCTCGTCCTCTGTCATCGGTAACCCTTTCCGCCATGGTCTCCATCGACCACAGCGCATACGTCTGTGCCAGGTACGCGGCCGGGGGCTGCGGCCACGTCGTCCCTCGTTGCGGATCCCACCAGACCGGCCCGTCGGCACCCTCCGGATACACCAGGACGAAGGCGTGCGAGTCCTGGACCTGCACGTGCCCCCGGTCGAGGACGAGATCGCCGCTGAGGGGATCCGTCCGGACCCATTCGGCCACGACGAGGGCCGCCGAACCCGGACCGGCCGCCGCGACACGCTGATGAAGCTGCGCGTACTGCTCGGCGACGGCCGCGGCGTGCTCGGCCGGAGTCGTCGGCAGCCCCTCCGATCCGCCGGACCACTCGACGCCGAGCCACTCCTCGGCCCGGTCGAGCCCACTCGCCTCGCCGGTCACCGTCTCGATCGAACCGTCCGGCCGGATGTCCAGCCAGCGGGGGAAGGACACCCGGGGGTCTCCGAAGAAGCTCGACAGCGCCGAGAGCGCGGAGTCCATACAGTTGTTGGCGCGACCCGGCTGACCCGGGCCGCCGTCGTTGACGAGCTGACCGTACGGGTGGGTGGACGGATCGGCGAACAAGAGATAGCCGCCCGGCGTACGCAGGCTCTGCTCGACCTCCCACTGGTAGCCGGGATCCTCCAACGGTGCCAGCTCACCCGGCCCGAGGCGCCGGGTCTGCGCCAGACCATGGTCGGTGTCGAGCGGTACCGACGGGATTCCGGCCGTGACCGGCGAACCCGGGCCGGCCTGGTCCGACTCGCCTGGCTGAGCCGGAGCACCTGTGCCGTCCGCGGTCAGATCGCCGAGCGGCAGATCTGCGTCAGCTCGTCCTCCGTCGGCAACGGCACCGTCGCGAAGTGCGCCACCTGGCGCTCGGCCGTCGCCCGGTCGACCTGCTGGATCTCGTGGCGTTCCGGATTCGCCCACAGGATCGCCGCCGCCACGTCCGGGCGGAACGTCCACGCCCGCTTCGGTCGGTCCCAGATCACCGCCTGGGTCGGCCCGGCGCTGTCCGCCTCCGCGATCAGGTTGACCGGCGGGCCGTCCGGATCCTCCGGTCTGCGCAGGAGGAAGTAACCGAACGTCAGCGCTGCCATGCGCGCCCCCCATCAGGTCAGGGTCCAGACCCGGCAGGTCGGACAGGGCCACTCCGCGCGCGTCCACCTCGGCGTTGATGCCGTGCGGATCGGTCAGGATCTGACCGGCCTCGGTCCGCGCCTCGGCCAGGGCGTCGAGCATGGTGGCCCGGTCGGTGTCCGGCAGCCCGTCCAGGAAGCGACTGTCAGGTGTGGCGTCGGAGTCGTTCAGTCCGTCGGATCCGGGGCCGGCCAGACCTGCCGGCCGGTGATCCGACCCTCCCGGCGGGCCGCCGCGTACCGTCTCATGATCAACAGCGGCGGCAGGCTGGGATGCACGGTCACCACCCCCGTCTGGTCGATGATGAAGACCCCCTGGCCCAGCTGCCGGCCCTGCGCCCGCTGCTGCGGGGAGAGCGTCTCCTGGGCCGCCCAGCCGAACTCGAACGGGAACACCGCCACCGGGTTGTCCGTCCCCAGCAACCTGGTCATCAGTTGCCGGGCTTCCTCCCTGCTCATCGGCATGGGCGGGCTGCACCTCCACTGCCCCGTCCGGCTGGTTCGGGTCGACGTTGCCGGGGCGGCCGGCCGGGATGGAGTTCTGGTCCCGCCCACCCGCCGGCAGATCCGCAGTCGAGTCCGGTGGCACCGGTGCCGGTGTCTTGGCTTCGGGCCTGGCCGGGCCGACCGGATCACCTTCGGCGTCCAGCACGATCGACCAGACGCCGTCCACCTCACCGGCGTAGAGCGGGGCGATGTCGGAGACCACACCACGCTGCCCGTCAACCCAGATGATCGTGCCGTTGTGGTTCACGGCGTTCCAGGTGTGGGCGCGGCCATCAGGGCCCGGCCACTGGCCGATGATGAGGGCAGCGGCCCCGGGACCAGCCGCGCGGAGAGCGTCAGCGACCGCATCCAACCCGCGAGCGCCACTGCCGTGGTGTCCGAAGGTGGAGCCCAGTGCCTGCTCCTGCCGGGTGGTGCTGCCCCGTTCCACCTCGGCTGACGGGACTGTCGGCGCCGCTACCTCGGGACGTCCGTACCAGGCCGACAGGACGGACAGCCCAACATCGGCGCAGTTCGTTGCGCGTCCTGGAACGGTCGGCCCGCCATCGTTTAGCAGGTCGGCCCACGAACCGAGCCGTGGATCCGGGTGCACGGCAGGTCGTCCCGTCGCCGGATCCCGAATAACGGCCGCGTCGAGCGCATCCTGATCGGCTTGGTCCGGCGGCAGCAGACCCTCCGGCTGCCCGTACGGCCGGCCGTCGCTCAGTGGCAGCCCATTGCCCACCACCCCGGGTACCGGCGGTTGGTAGACGGTGACGTCTCGCTCGGGGTCGGTGATCGGCTCGACATTGAACTCCGGCAGGAAGTGCGCACACGAGCGGCACGGCGGCCGATAGTGCCCGAGCTCGTATGTGACGCCACCGGACCGAGCGGTGGCGATCTGATGTGTCACGATCTTCGCGCCTCGGAGAGCGTCCAGGGCATATTGTTCGAAGTTCCCCGGCTCCCCAGCGTTCCGCCATTGCTGTTCCAGTAGGTAGAGCTGGTCGGAAATCAGGGCAACCTCGGCGCACTTGCCATGTCCACCGCCCTTCGCCGTACGCAGCGCCGTTGCTGCACGATCAAGCGCCGCCTGTGCGAGCGGATGTACTGCGGGTTGGGTGGCCGGGTTGGTGCTCTTGTCGGCGGTCATGCTGGTGTGCGTGGTGATGCTGCCGTCGGGCATCAGCAGTGCGCCGGCCATGCCGGGCTGCTTGCCCTTGGATATCGTTCCGGCCTTCACCTCCCGCCGGACGGTCTCGGCCAGCGTCCGGGACGCCTCGATCAGGGCCTGCTCCGCTTCGGGACCGTTGGGGTCGCCGTCCACCGACGTCGGCTCCAGCTGCCAGCTGTGGGTGCCGCGTCCGGTCGGTCCCTGCGACCGCCTGAGGGTCTGCGGGTCGACCGGACCGGTCGCCGTCTCGGTGCCGGGGTTCGTCGGCCCGCTCTGGACGGTGCCGCTGCTGGTGGGCACCGGGATCACGACCGGCCCGTCGGTGCGCTGCTGGGCCGGATCGGTGGGCTCGGAGTTCGGGTCCGTTTCCGTGTCGGCGGTCGGAGCCGCGTCCAGAGACGGCGTCGCCGGCTCGACACCCGCCGTGTGTGCCGGCACCGTCGGGCCGAGCTGGTCGGCCGGCACGGGTGTCGGCGCGTCCGGCCTCGACTGTCCCGGTTGGGTCGGAGTGGCCTGTTGGGCCGGCGTGCCCGGCTGTTGGGTGGGCCCGACCTGTTGCGTGGATGCGGTGGGCTGCGTGGGGTTCGTCGTGGTCGGGCCCGTTGCGGGCGCGAGGGAGATCGAGCCGGCCGTGTTCGCCGCTGTCGGGTTGACGGTCGGTCCGACCGGCGCACCCCGGCCGGGGGTCGGTTGCGTGGCGGTGTTTCCGGAGGGCTGCTGGGTGCCTGCGGTCTGGGTACCGCTCGTGGTCGGCGTCGAGCTGTTGGGGGTGTTCGCCACCTGCGGGCCGGCTGCGGCAGGTGCACCAGTGGGGGACGCCGGGGTCGTTACGGCGGTCGGGCCCGTTGGCGTGACCGTGGCAGGAGGTGTCCCGACCGTTGGAGCGGCGGGTGCCGTCACCGGGGATGCGGTCGCCGTACCCGGTAGCACGGTGGCCGGCATGTCCCCGGCGACGGAGGAGCCTGCTGTGTCGACGTCGGTGACGTCGGACACCGGGCTGCCGGTCATCGTCCGGCCGGACCCGGTCGAGCCGTCGCCGGTCGGGGCGGCGGTCACCTCCGGCGGCGGGGCAGTGACCAGCCCACCGTCGGTCTGAACCGTCGCCTCGCTCGTCGTCCGGTCGCTGACGGCGGTGTCGGTGTTCGTATCGGTGCTGGTCCGGTCCGTGCCGGGTGATTCGGTGACCGGCGTGCTCCGGCCATCCGGTGCGCCGCCCTGGTCGTTGGCGGTGGTACCGCCGTCACTG
>NZ_JAPZBH010000003.1:0-25000 GCF_027460185.1 Verrucosispora sp. WMMA2121
CAGCCGGTGGCGGCAGGCGATGATGGACAACTACGGCACGCCGCCGTTGGCGCTGGTGTCGGGTTCCGGCGCCGTCGTGGTCGACGAGGCCGGCCGGGAGTACGTCGACCTGCTCGGCGGCATCGCCGTCAACTCTCTCGGGCACGCGCACCCGACGGTGGTGGCGGCCGTGTCGAAGCAGGTCGCCACGCTCGGCCACGTCTCCAACCTGTACGTCTGCGAACCGCCGGTGGCGCTCGCCGAACTGCTGCTGGCCCTCGCCGGCCGGCCGGGCCGGGTGTTCTTCGCCAACTCCGGAGCCGAGGCCAACGAGGCGGCGTTCAAGCTCTCCCGGTGCACCGGCCGCACCGGGGTGGTGGCCACCGTCGGCGGCTTCCACGGGCGGACGATGGGCGCTCTCGCCCTGACCGGTCAGCCGGCCAAGGCCGACCCGTTCCGGCCGCTGCCGGGCGAGGTGACCCATGTCCCCTACGGTGACGTGGCCGCGCTGGCCGCGGCGGTGACCGACGCCACGGCCATGGTGATCCTGGAGCCGATCCAGGGCGAGAACGGTGTGGTCGTCCCGCCCGCCGGCTACCTCGCCGCGGCCCGCCGGATCACCGCCCGGCACGGTGCCCTCCTGGTGCTGGACGAGGTGCAGACCGGCGTCGGCCGGACCGGGCACTGGTTCGCCCATCAGGCCGACGGCGTCGAACCGGATGTGGTGACCCTGGCCAAGGGGCTTGGTGGCGGGTTGCCCATCGGCGCGACGCTCGCCTTCGGCCCGGCCGCCGACCTGCTCGGCCCCGGTTCGCACGGCAGCACCTTCGGCGGCAACCCGGTCAGTTGCGCCGCCGCGCTGGCCGTCATCTCCACGATCGCCAGTGAGGGGTTGCTCGACCACGTCAAGCGGCTCGGTGAGCGGCTGCGTCGGGGGATCGAGGCGCTCGGTCATCCGCTGGTGGCCGGCGTACGCGGTGCGGGGCTGCTGCTCGGCGTCACCCTGACCGCACCGTTGTCCGCCGCGCTCGCCGGGGCGCTGCGCGAGGCCGGCTTCCTGGTCAATCCGATCCAGCCCGACGTGATCCGGCTGGCCCCGCCGTTGATCCTCACCGCCGCTCAGGTCGACGCCTTCCTGGCGGCGCTGCCGGCCGCCCTGGCGGCGTCCACGGGTGTCCCGGATCGGGTTGCCCCGGTCGCGCCGTCCGGCGGTGCGATTCCGGTCGCCCCGGTCGACGGGAGTGCGCCGACCAGTTTCTCGACCAACCCGGTGGCGCCGAGGGAGGCTTCCGCGTGATCCGGCATTTCCTGCGTGACGACGACCTGTCGCCGGCCGAGCAGTCCGCGGTGCTCGACCTGGCCGGCCGGATGAAGGCCGACCGGTTCGCGTTCGCGTCGTTGGCCGGGCCGCGCTCGGTGGCGGTGCTGTTCGACAAGCAGAGCCTGCGCACCCGGATCTCCTTCGACGCCGGCATCGCCGAACTGGGTGGTCACCCGCTGGTGGTGGACACCCAGGTCACCCACTTCGGCCGGGGTGAGTCGCTCGGCGACGCCGGCCGGGTGCTGTCCCGCTACGTGGCCGCGATCGTGCTGCGTACCCATGGCGACGACCGGATCGCGGAGGTCGCCGCCGGAGCCACCGTGCCGGTGGTCAACGCGCTCACCGACGGGTTCCACCCGTGCCAGTTGCTCGCCGACCTGCTCACCATCCGCGAGTGGTTTGGTGGCACGGTGGGGCGGACGCTCGCCTACGTGGGGGACGCGGCGAACAACATGTCCCACTCGTACCTGCTGGCCGGCGCGACCGCCGGCATGCACGTGCGGGTCGCCGGTCCGGCCGGTTTCCACCCGCACGCGGAGGTGGTGGCCCGGGCCGAGGCGATCGCCGCCGGCACCGGCGGTTCGGTCCGGGTGCTCACCGACCCGGTCGCCGCCGTCCGCGACGCCGACGTGGTGGCCACCGACACCTGGACCTCGATGGGACAGGAGGCCGACGGCATGGACCGCAGCACCCCGTTCCTGGCGTACCAGGTCAACAAGGCGCTGCTCGGGCACGCCGCGCCGGAGGCTATCGTGCTGCACTGCCTGCCGGCACACCGCGGCGAGGAGATCACCGACGAGGTGCTCGACGGCCCGCGCAGTGCCGTCTTCGACCAGGCGGAGAACCGGCTGCACGCCCAGAAGGCGCTGCTGACCTTCCTGTTGCAGGAGTCCCGGTGAGCGCGAGGAACGCAGCGCAGCGGAGTCCCGCAGTCGCGAACGGAAGGTTGGCCCGGTGAGCGCGAGGAACACCGCACCGCTGACCCGGGGTGCCCGCCACGCCCGCATCGTCGAGTTGATCCGCGACCGGGCGGTCCGTTCGCAGACCGAGCTGGCCGAGTTGCTCGGCGCGGAGGGCGTCCAGGTCACCCAGGCCACCCTGTCGCGGGACCTGAAGGAGCTGGGCGCGGTCACCGCGCGGGGCGGTGACGGCCGCGCCGTGTACGTGATTCCCGAGGATGGTCACCGGCCGCTGCGCGACGCCGAGGCGGCACCGGCCCGTCTGGTGCGGCTGTTGCGTGAGCTGCTCAACGAGGTCGATTCCAGCGGCAACATCGCGGTCCTGCGTACTCCGCCGGGGGCCGCCCACTACCTGGCCAGCGCGTTGGATCGGGCGGGCCTGTCGGAGGTCGTCGGCACCATCGCCGGCGACGACACCATTTTCGTCGTGGCACGTGCCGCCGACGGTGGCGCCGCGCTCGGTGAACGGCTCGCCAGCTGGGCCCGCCGGGACGACAGTGCCGAAGGGAGCGGTACGCAGTGAGCGAGGTCGTGTCGGACGTGGGTGCCCGGTGGGGAGGCGGCTGATCGTGGGGACCACAATTGACCGGGTGGATGACAAGAGCCTGACCGAGAACAGCGCAGCGGCCAACCGGACGAGCCTGTGGGGAGGGCGGTTCGCCGGTGGCCCGTCGGAGGCCCTGGCCCGCCTGTCGGTCAGCGTGCAGTTCGACTGGCGGCTGGCCCCGTACGACATCGCTGGTTCCCGGGCGCACGCCCGGGTGCTGGCCGGTGCCGGCCTGCTCGACCCGGAGGAGCTGGGTCGCATCCTCGCCGCCCTCGACGACCTGGAGGCGGCCTGCGCCTCGGGCGCGTTCCGTCCCACGGTCGACGACGAGGACGTGCACACCGCTCTGGAGCGTGGCCTGCTGGAACGGCTCGGCAGTCTCGGCGGCAAGCTGCGCGCCGGCCGGTCCCG
Organism: Verrucosispora sp. WMMA2121; assembly: GCF_027460185.1. Lineage (NCBI taxonomy): Bacteria > Bacillati > Actinomycetota > Actinomycetes > Micromonosporales > Micromonosporaceae > Micromonospora > Verrucosispora sp. WMMA2121. The sequence goes on from NZ_JAPZBH010000003.1 coordinate 3,218, forward strand.
CAACGACCAGGTCGCCACCGACCTGCGGCTCTATCTGCGCGATCACGCCCGGGGCGTGGCCGCGCGGCTGGTGGAGCTGGCCGAGGCGCTGGTCGAGCAGGCGGGGCGGCACGTGGACACCGCCGCGCCGGGCATGACGCACCTGCAGCACGCCCAGCCGGTCACCTTCGGCCACTGGCTGCTCGCCCACGTGCAGCCGTTGCTGCGGGACCTGGAGCGGCTCCGCGACTGGGACCACCGGGCGGCGGTAAGTCCGCTCGGCGCGGGGGCGCTCGCCGGTTCGGGCCTGCCGCTGGACCCGGTGGCGGTCTCGAAGGAGCTGGGGTTCCGGACGTCCTTCGCCAACTCGATGGACGCGGTCGCCGACCGGGACTTCGTCGCCGAGTTCCTCTTCGTCACCGCGATGATCGGGGTGCACCTGTCCCGCCTCGGTGAGGAGGTGGTGCTCTGGACGTCGCAGGAGTTCGGCTGGGTGGAGCTGGACGACGCCTTCGCCACCGGCTCGTCGATCATGCCGCAGAAGAAGAACGCGGACATCGCCGAGCTGGCCCGGGGCAAGTCGGGTCGGCTGGTCGGCGGGCTGGTCGCGGTGCTGACCATGCTCAAGGGCCTGCCGATGACGTACGACCGGGACATGCAGGAGGACAAGGAGCCGGCTTTCGACGCGGTCGACACCCTGGAACTGCTGCTGCCGGCGCTCGCCGGAATGATCTCCACGATGACGGTACGCGTCGACCGCCTGGTCGCCGCCGCGCCGGTGGGCTTCTCCCTGGCCACCGAGGTGGCCGACTGGCTGGTGCGCAAGGGTGTGCCGTTCCGCGACGCGCACGAGATCACCGGCAAGTTGGTGGCGCTCTGCGCGGCCCGGGACTGTGCCCTCGACGAGGTCTCCGACGCCGACCTGGCCACCGTCAGCGAACACCTCGACCCGGCCGTACGCGACGTGTTGTCGGTCCGCTCGGCGCTGGCCGCCCGCATCACCCCCGGCTCGACGGGCCCCGGCCCGGTAGCCGACCAACTCGCCACCGCCGCCGACCAGCTGACCACCTGGCGCGAGTGGTCCGCCGAGCAGGTCGTCCCCCGCTGACCCGCACCCCTTCGCGATCTCTCGTGCAGTTTCGGGGAAACTGTCGCCGCCAGGCACGCCGAGGCGACAGTTTCCCCGAAACTGCTGCCTCGACGCGCCCGGACTCAGGCGTCGCGGCGGCGGAAGGCGGCCACCGCCCCACTGCCGATGACAACGACCCAACCGAGCAGAACGAGCAGGCCGGTGGCGGGCGTCAGGACCTGTGCCGGGTCGGGAAGGTAGAGCAGGCCACCAGCCCGATCCGGCAGGTAACGAGCGTGCGGGGTGACGGCGTCCAGCAGCGGCGAAACGACCAGCACCAGGCTGAGCGTGACGACGAGAGCGGAGACGACGGCCCGCAGGAGCGCGGCAAGAGCCAGCCCGAGCAACCCGATGAGCGCGAGGTAGACCGCCGCGCCGACGACGTTCCACGGGAGACCGTCGGTGACCACCGGGACGTTCCGCGCGGCCAGCGCGATTCGGGCCGTGAGCAGCCCGACGCCGAGCGCCGCGACGGCGGTTGCGGTAGCCCAGGCCAGGTAGGCGAGGGTCTTGGCGACCGGCACGGCCAGGCGGTCCGGCACGCACCGCAGGGTGGTGTGTATCTGCCCATCGGCGTACTCGGTCCCGACCGCGAGGACGCCGAGCGAGATGGTGCCGGCCTGGAGGTACGGCACCGCCTGGAGGACGACTGCGACCGGCTCGTCCACCCGGGCCGGCGAGGCGGCCAACGCCCCGGTGACGGCGACGGCTGCGCCGATCGTGCCGAAGACCGCCGCCAGCACCGCCGGCAGGCCGGACAGCTTGGCCAACTCCGCGGCGGTGGCACGGGCGCAGGAGCGGATCATGCGTCCCGCCGCAGGAAAACCGCACTGGCCAGCGCGAGCAGCGCTGCCGTCCAGGTGGCCATGACCAGGCCGCCGGTGACCGGGGCGAGCGCGTCGTCGAACGCCAACAGGTCACCGGCGAACATGCTCATGCCCGCGAGATCGGGCAGGAACCGCGCGAGCGGGGTGAGGTGCGACAGCAGCACGGAGACCGAGACGAGGCTGCTGTTCACCACGAGCACGATGATCGGGACGATCCCGTTGCGGGTGAAGACCGTGACCGCGAGGGCGATCAACGCCGTGAGCATCCAGTAGATCCCGGCACCGACGCAGCGGGACAGCACCCCTTCCGGTGCCGGTGGAGCGTCGGTGCCGACTATCCCGCCGGCCAGCGCCAACGAGGCGGGAATCACCACCAGAGCCGCGACCGCGACCAGCAGGACGACGGTGACGACCTTGGCGGCCAGCACACCGAGGCGGTTGGGGATGGCGGTGAGGGTCGTGGTGATCTGCCGACCGCCGCCGATCCGGGCACTGTTCGCGGTGTACTCGCCGGCAACGGCGACGACGCCGAGGACCACCGCGCCGACCGTGCCGATCGGCACCGCGGAGAAGACCGCCTCGACCGGCGAGGTGTAGGCCGTCAGCTCGGTCCGGCCGCTGCGCAGCGCGGCGCGGACACCGACGGCGTTGATCAGAGTGATCGCGACCGGACCGAGCACCGTGACAGCCAGCGCGACAGTGGTCGCCGGCAGCGTCGCCGTCTTGCGAATCTCGGCGACGACCGTGTCGACGAAGGTCATCGCCCACCTGCCGTCGGCCCGGTGAGGGCGAAGAAGGCATCCTCCAGGGTCGGGTAGCCGGCCGTGACGTCTCGGATCGGACCCGCGGCGACGACCCGGCCGTTGGCGATGACGACCAGGTCGTCGGCGATCTCGTCCACCTCCCTCATCAGGTGGCTGGAGAGCAGCACGGTGCCACCGGCGTCCGCGTGCCCGCGCAGCAGAACGCGGATCCAGCGGATGCCCTCCGGATCGAGCCCGTTCACCGGCTCGTCGAGCACGAGTGCACGAGGTTCGCCGAGCAGCGCGGCGGCCAGCCCGAGCCGCTGGCACATGCCGAGTGAGAACCGGCCGACCCTGGTTCCCCCGGCGGCACCGAGCCTGACCTGATCGAGCACCTCGGTCACCCGCCGGATCGGGATGCCGTTGCTGCGCGCCATCCAGGTGAGGTGGTTGCGCGCGGTACGGGAGCGGTGTGCGCCGGAGCCGTCCAGCATCGACCCGACGGTGCGTAGCGGCTGGCGCAGGCGCCGGTACGGTTGGCCGTCGACCAGGGCCGTGCCGGCATCCGCCCGGTCCAGGCCCAACAGGATGCGCAGGGTGGATGACTTGCCCGCACCGTTCGGCCCCAGCAGACCTGTCACCCGGCCCGGTGTGGTCCGGAAGGTGACATCGGTGAGGATCTCGCGGGAGCCGCGCCGCTTGACCAGACGCTCGACTGACAGCATGAGCACCATGTCAGCGCAGCGTGCCGGTCCGCGTCATCGGACCAGAGCCGGGACTTCCGCCAGCCCGCCCACCTCAGGTCGCTCCGACCCAGGTCCGATGTCAGGCCACGGTCCGGGTTCCTAGACTCGCAAGATGGCACCTGACGGGCGACCGACACGGCGGCCCTGGCTGTCCGCCGTCGCCGCCTCGGTGCCGGTGGCTCTGCTCCTCTGCCTGATGACCGCGGGCACCGTGGGTCCGGCCGGGACGCTCCTGTTGACGGTGATCACCACGACCGCCGTCGCGGCGTTGCTCTGGGCGGTGATCGGCGCCCGTCAGCAACGGCGGGTGTACGAGGACCGGCTGACCGCATGGGCGGCTGAGCGGGCCGCGGCGGCGGAACGGTTGCGCATCGCCCGTGAGCTTCACGATCTCGTCTCGCACGGCCTGGGCCTGGTCACCGTGCGTGCCGCCACGGCAGCTCGGGTGACCGGGCCGACCGGTGAGGCCGAACGGGTGAACGCCCTGTCCGACATCGAACAGGTCGGTCGGCAGACCACGGCCGAACTGCGGCGGATGCTCGATGTGCTCCGCGCACCTGGCGCCGAGCCCGCTCCCTTACGACCGCCCGACACACTCGACGCCCTACCGGAGATCGTGCGGTCCACGACCGCCGCCGGGACCGCCGCCACTGTCGAGGTGCGGCGGGTCGGTGAGGTGCCACCCGGCGTGCAGCTCGCCGTGTGCGCGATCGTCCGGGAGGGCCTGAGCAACACGGCCCGGCACGCCGGGCCGACCTGCGTGCACGTCACCGTGGATCGCGACGGCGACGCGATCGTGGTGGAGGTACGGGACACCGGTCCCCGCCCCGGCTGGCGACCCCGCCCCGGTGCCGGCCACGGCCTGGATGGTCTGCGCGAGCGAGTGAGCATGCTCGATGGTGTCTTGCGCGCCGGCCCGGTCGGGCCGGGCTTCCAGCTCACGGCGCGCCTGCCGGCCCGGCGGTCCGGATGACAACCGGATCAGCGGGCCGATCCACAAGCATCCGGGTGCTCGTCGCGGACGACCAGCCGCTCCTGCGGCACAGCCTCGCCCTGCTCATCGACGGCACCCCGGGCCTCACCGTCGTCGGTCAGGCCGCCACCGGACACGAGGCCGTGTCGCTCACCCGGGAACGCCGACCCGACGTCGTCCTGATGGACATTCGGATGCCCGACGGCGACGGCATCGAAGCGACCGGACGCATCGCCGCCGCCACCGACCTGAGCGGTACCAGGGTTCTCGTGCTCAGCATGTTCGCACTCGACGAGTACGTGGCTGCCGCGCTGCGCGCCGGGGCGCACGGCTTCCTGCTCAAGGACGCCCACCCGGACCAACTCGTCGACGCCATCCGACGGACCCACGCGGGCGAGTCCCTCTTCGCGCCCAGCATTCTCACCCGCTTCGTCGCGCACTACCTCGACCGGCCCGGCCCGCCCGAGGTCCGTAAGATCGACAGGCTGACCGGCCGCGAGACCGAGGTGCTGTCTCTCGTGGCCCGCGGCCTGTCCAACGACGAGATCGCCCGGACACTCACCATCTCGATCAAAACCGTCAAGACGCACGTCGGCAACCTGCTCACCAAGCTCGAAGCCCGTGATCGAGCTCAACTCGTCATCGCCGCCTACGAGAACGATCTTGTCGCGCGTCGATCCTCGGAGTAAGTTCCGCCTCCTCCCTGCCGGACGTCGCGGCTTCGGCCCGACCGGATCAGCGGGGGAGTGCCGCTTGCCGGTTGGGCTCCGGGCCGGGTTACCTGGACGGATGGACCATCCCTGGCTTACCGCCCCCGCCGCCGACGTCGCGTGGACCGCGCGGACGCTCCTCGGTGCCGAGGTGGCGGCGAACGGGGTGCGGATCAGGCTGACCGAGGTCGAGGCGTACGCCGGAACCGGTGTGGATCCCGCCTCGCACGCGCATCGCGGGCCAACACCCCGGACCGAGGTCATGTTCGGTCCGGCGGGCTACGCCTACACGTATTTCGTCTTCGGGATGCACTGGTGCCTCAACGTCGTCTGCGGCGATGAGAGAGAGGCGGCAGCGGTCCTGCTCCGCGCCGGCGAGGTGATCGACGGTGTGGACCTGGCCCGCAAGCGGCGTGGCGAGGTGCCCGACCGGGATCTCGCGCGCGGACCGGCACGGCTGGTGGTCGCGCTCGGCGTCGACGCGTCGGCAAACGGCACCAGCGTTGTCGACGGCACCGGGCCGCTGCTGCTGACGCCGCCGACCCACCCGGTCGCGCCATCGGCCGTCTCCGCTGGCCCGCGCGTCGGCGTGGCCGCCGCGCACGACGTGCCCTGGCGCTTCTGGATCACCGGCGACCCGACCGTCAGCCCGTACCGCCGGCACGTGCCACGAAGGCGTCGGCCGTCAGGTCGGTGACCCGTCCTCCTGGGCGGGTGCGGAGCTGGCGGGCAGGCGAGACGGGTTTCTCGGATCTGTCGGCCATCACTGGCGTGGCAACGGCCGGGTCCGCTGGCCCGCCGGCCGAATCTCGAGGCCGATCGTGTGGAACAACGCGGTGTGACGCGACGACGTACCCTGCTGGCACCAGCGAGGCTCTATTGTGGAACGGGGATGTCATGTCTTTCGCCGATGCGGTTCGTTCTGTTCTGTCGCAGTACGCTACCTTCCAGGGCCGGGCTCGTCGCTCCGAGTACTGGTGGTTCTCGTTGTTCCTCCTTCTGGTTGGAATTGCGGCCCGGGTCGTCGACAGTGCGCTGGGCGTCGACTTCGAGGCGTCGGGCGGACCTGTTTCCTTGGTCGTCAATCTGGCACTTCTGCTGCCGTCGCTGGCTGTCTCCGTACGGCGTCTGCACGACCTGGACCGTTCCGGTTGGTGGTTGTTGCTCGCCCTGATCCCGATTGTCGGGTGGATTGTGCTGCTGGTGTTCGCCGTCCAGAACGGTACGCCCGGTCCAAACCGCTTCGGCCCCAGCCCGAAGTCATAGACGAGCATCCGCTCACGAGCCGTGCCACGCGTTGATCCGCCGCATCAGCGTGGATGGGACGGCCGTGACGGGGGACACTGACGCGAGGCGGGCTCGCGGAATAGTTGACTCGTCAAATATGTTGTCGGGGGCGTCGGGCACCACCGCCCGGTCGGACGACACGAGGGAGCGGTCATGCAGTTCGGAGTCTTCACCGTCGGCGACGTCACGGTCGACCCGACGAACGGCCGGGAGCCCACCGAGGCCGAACGGATCAAGGCGATGGTCACCATCGCGTTGAAGGCCGAGGAGGTCGGCCTCGACGTCTTCGCCACCGGCGAGCACCACAACCCGCCGTTCGTGCCCTCGTCGCCCACCACCATGCTGGGCTGGATCGCCGCCCGCACCGAGCGGCTGCTGCTGTCGACCGCGACCACGCTGATCACGACCAACGACCCGGTGAAGATCGCCGAGGACTACGCGATGCTCCAGCACCTCGCCGACGGCCGGGTCGACCTGATGATGGGCCGGGGCAACACCGGGCCGGTCTACCCCTGGTTCGGGCAGGACATTCGCAATGGCATCCCGCTCGCCATCGAGAACTACGACCTGCTGCGCCGGCTGTGGCGCGAGGACGTGGTCGACTGGAAGGGGAAGTTCCGCACCCCGTTGCAGTCGTTCACCTCGACGCCACGCCCGCTCGAGGGCGTACCCCCGTTCGTGTGGCACGGCTCCATCCGCAGCCCGGAGATCGCCGAGCAGGCCGCGTACTACGGCGACGGTTTCTTCGCCAACCACATCTTCTGGCCCGCCGAGCACACCCGGCGGATGGTCGGCCTGTACCGGCAGCGCTTCGAGCACTACGGCCACGGCTCCGCCGACCAGGCGATCGTCGGTCTCGGTGGCCAGGTGTTCATGCGCCGCAACTCCCAGGACGCGGTGCGTGAGTTCCGCCCCTACTTCGACAACGCGCCGGTCTACGGTCACGGCCCCTCGCTTGAGGAGTTCACCGCCCAGACCCCGCTGACCGTGGGTAGCCCGCAGCAGGTCATCGACCGTACGCTCGGCTTCCGCGACTACGTGGGCGACTACCAGCGGCAGTTGTTCCTCGTCGACCACGCCGGGCTGCCGTTGAAGACCGTCCTGGAGCAGCTGGATCTCCTCGGCGAGGAGGTCGTGCCGGTGCTGCGCAAGGAGTTCGAGTCGCTGCGGCCGGCGCACGTGCCGCTGGCGCCGACCCACGCCTCGCTGCTGGCCGCCGCCGGTGGTGGCGGTGACAGCACCGTCCACGCCGTCGACGACGTCACCGGCCGGGCACCGGAGGCCGCCCGATGACCGTGCGTACCCTCGCCGTGGTCTCGGCCGGTCTCAGCCAGCCCTCGTCGACCCGGTTGCTGGCCGACCAGCTCGCCGCGGCCACCCGCGACGAGCTGACCCGGCACGGCGAGCAGGTCGAGCTGCGCCCGGTCGAGCTGCGCGAACACGCCCACGACATCGTCAACCACCTGCTCACCGGCTTTCCGGCGGAACCGCTGCGGCGGGTGCTGGACGAGGTCACCGGCGCCGACGGGCTGATCGCCGTCAGTCCGATCTTCAACGCCTCGTACAACGGGCTGTTCAAGTCGTTCTTCGACCTGGTCGACGCCGACGCGCTCGGCGGCCGTGCCGTCCTGATCGGAGCGACCGGCGGCACCGCACGGCACTCCCTGGCGCTGGAGCACGCGCTGCGTCCGATGTTCACCTACCTGCGGGCGGTGGTGGCGCCGACCGCCGTCTTCGCCGCACCGGAGGACTGGTCCGGCGGGACCGTCGACGGCGCGCTGCGCGCCCGGATCGAGCGCGCCGGCCGGGAACTCGCCGAACTGGTACGGCGCAGCGCCCCGTCCAGCGGACCCACCGACCCGTTCGCCCTCACCACCAGCTTCGACCAACTGCTCCACGGCCGCGACGGCTGATCCCGCCGGCCGGGCCGCCACTTGGCGGCGGCCCGGCCGGCGGGTGGTCACTGCTCCGGCTGGTACGGGTGGGCGATGAGCACCGGGCAACGGGCGTGGTGCACGAGCGTCTGGCTGACCGAGCCGAGCAGCAGCCCGGCGAAGCCACCCCGACCACGGGATCCGGCCACCACGAGCGCCGCGTCCCCGGTCGCCTCGATCAACGCCTGGTCCGCCTTGGGCGCGACGATCAACCGTTCCCGCACGGTCAGCCCCGGGCGGCTACCGCGCGCCGCCGCACCGGCGGTGGCGAGCAGGGCCTCGGCCTCCCCGGTGTCGTCGCCGTCGGCGGCGACGTGCACCAGCACCAGCGTCCCACCGCGCCGGCCGGCCTCCTCGGCGCCGTACCCGACGGCGAGTTCGGCCGACTCCGAACCGTCCACGCCGACCAGCACCGGCCCCTCGGTGGGCAGCGGACGGTCGGGCGGGCGGATCACCAGCACCGGGCAGTGACCGTGCGCGGCGACCTGGGTGCCGACCGAGCCGAGCAGCAGCCCGGCGAAGCCGCCCAGGCCCCGGCTGCCCACCACCACCAGCTCCGCCCGCCGGGACTCCTCGACGAGCGTCGCACCCGGCCCGCCGGCCACCTGACGCACCTCGACCGTCAGCCCCGGCCACCGGTCGACCAGCTCGGCGGCGGTCTGTTCGAGCATCTTGCGGCCGTCCTCCGACGCCGCCGGCACACCCACCTCGTACGGGTTGATCGGCACGCCGTAGCCGAGCGGGTGCAGGTATCCGTGTACCAGGTGCAGCGGGCGGGAACGCCACACCGCCGCCTGTGCCGCGTGCTCCGCGGCCACCAGGCTCGGCGGCGATCCGTCCACCCCCACCACGACAGGTCGGGTCATCGTCACTCCATCGGTCGGTCAGGGTTCATTGTCGACGCCTCCCGCCGCCGGTACGCGTCGACACACCACCGGTCAGGTCCCCTCGACCGTACGCAGCTTCCGGACGATCGCCAGCGGGCAGTGGGCGTGGTGCAGCACGGCGTGGCTGACCGAGCCGAGCAGCAGCCCGCCCAACGCGCCACGTCCCCGCGCGCCGACCACCACCAACTGGGCGGTGCGTGACTCCTCCACCAGCGCCCGACCCGGGGAACCGCGCACCAACCGCCGCCGCACCGGCACCTCCGGATACCGCTCGGACCAGCCGGCCACCGCCTCGGCGAGGACGCGCTCCTCCTCGTCCCGGAAGGCGTCCAGGTCGTAGACCAGGGGCAGGATGTCACCGGGACCGACCGGCGTCGGATAGAGCCAGGCGTGCACCGCGACCAGCTCGGTGCCGCGCCACGCCGCCTCCTCGAAGGCGAACCGGACGGCCTCCTGGGACAGCTCCGAACCGTCGACGCCGACCACCACCGGGCCGTCCGCGCGCGATTCGCCGCGTACCACCAGCACCGGCCCGTCGGCGTGGGCGCTGACCTGGACGGCCACCGAACCGAGCAGCAGCCCGGCGAAGCCGCCCAGGCCCCGGTTGCCGAGGACGACAAGCGCCGCGTCCCGGGCCTCGGCGAGCAGCACGCTGCTCGCCGACCCGTCGACCAGCTCGGCGGTCACCGGCACCTCCGGGGCGATCTTGCCGGCCTCGGCGACGGCGTCGGCGAGGTGCCGCTCGGCCTGGTTGCGTAGCCCACCATCGGCCGGCGCACCCGGCGCGGGGCCCAGCGGCACGCCCATCAACGGCCAGATGAACGCGTGCACGACGCGCAGCGGGCGGTGCCGGTACGCGGCCTCCCGCGCGGCGGCGCGCACCGCGTGCAGGGCGATCTCGGAACCGTCCACGCCCACCACGACGGGGGCACCGGTGTTGCTGGTCATCACATCTCCTTCTCGACTCCGCTGTCAGCCTCGCGTACCGACGGCGTCAGGGTGGACAGATCGGTTGCCGCCGTACGCCGGGTCAGCCGCAGCGCCAGGCCGGGCAGGACGCTCACCGCGGCACAGGCCAGCAGCTCGGTGCCGCCGAGGACCTCGGTGCCGAGCAGCTCCCGCAGCGGTGGCAGCAGCACCCCGGCCACCTGGAGCAGCGCGGAGGCGGCGACCGCGAGCGGCAGCGCCAGGTTGCCCCGCCGCTGTCCGGCCGGTCGTGGCGCGCGGACCGCCAGCGCGACCCCGAGCTGCGCCAGGCCGAGAACGATGAAGATCACCGACTGCCAGGGCCGGTCCCAGTGGGCGGCGAGCACGCCCGCGCCCAGGGTCACCGCCGCGATCAGCGCGCCGCCGACCAGGATCTGCCGGCCCAGCCCCGCGCCGAGCACCGACTCCTGCGGCGAGCGTGGCACCCGGCGCAGGGAGCCCGGCTCGGCCGGTTCGGCGCCCAGCGCCACCCCGGGCACCCCGTGGGTGAGCAGGTTGATCCAGAGGATCTGGGCCGGCAGCAGCGGCACGGGCAGGCCGAACAGCGGCCCGAGCAGCATCACCGCGATCTCGGCCACCCCACCGGAGAGGGCGTAGCGCAGGAACCGGCGGATGTTGTCGTAGATCCGGCGACCCTCACCGATCGCGGCGGTCACCGTGGACAGGTCGTCGTCGACCAGCACCAGGTCGGCCGCCTGCCGGGCCACCTCGGTACCGCCACCCATCGCCACCCCGATGTCGGCCCGGCGCAACGCCGGCGCGTCGTTGACGCCGTCGCCGGTCATCGCCACCACATGACCCCGGGACTGCAACCCGGCGATGATGTCGAGCTTCTGCTCCGGCTGCGTACGCGCGTACACCCGGGTCGCCGGTGGTGCCGCGGCGGGATCACCGTCGTCACCGCGTACCACCGGGTCGCCCTCGCTCCACAGCCCCAGCTGACCGGCGATGGCCGCCGCGGTGGCCGGATGGTCGCCGGTGACCAGCACCAGCCGCACGCCGGCGTCGGCGAAACCGTCGGCGATGTCCGGCGCCGCGGCGCGCAGCGGATCGCCGACCGCGACCAGACCCAGCGGGCGCAACCCCTCGGGACGCGCGGGGTCGGCCGGCGCGGTGTCCAGCACGGCGGCGGCCAACGCCAGCACCCGCAGCCCGGCACCGGCCAGCCGGTGCGCGGCGGCGGTCAGGGCGGCCAACTCGTCGGCGTCGGCGTCGAGCAGCGGCGCGGTGAGCACGTTCTCCGGGGCGCCCTTGCACACCACCAGGTAGCGACGGTCGCAGGAGCGGTGCACCGTGGTCATGCGGCGTAGCTGCTGGTCGAAGGGGTGCTCGGCGACCCGGGGCCAGGCGTTGCGGATGGTCTGCGGATCCAGGCCGCAGCGGGCCGCGAAGGCCACCAGGGCCGCCTCCAGCGGATCGCCCACCGCACCCCAGCGGGGTCGCTGCTCGGTCGGCGGGGCGAGGGTCGCGTCGTTGCAGAGCAGCCCGGCCCGGGCCAGCCGACGCAGCTCGTCCGGCACCGCCACCGGCGCGCCGTCGCGGTGCACCGTGCCGTGCGGGGCGTACCCGCTGCCGGTGACCCCGAACACGGCACCGTCGCCGGTGACCGCCGACTGCACGGCCATCCGTCCCTCGGTCAGGGTGCCGGTCTTGTCCGAGGCGATCACGGTGACCGAGCCGAGCGTCTCCACCGCGTGCAGCCGGCGGGGGATCGCCCGGGCCGCCGCCATCCGACGTGCCCCCAGCGCCAGCGCCAGCGTCACCACCGCCGGCAGCGACTCCGGCACCGCGGCGACCACCAGGCTCACCGCGGTGACCGCCATGTCCACCAGGGGACGACCGCTGAACACGCCGACGGCGAAGACCAGCCCGGACAACACCACGGCGACGACGCCGAGGATCCGGCCGAGCGAGGCGAGCCGGCGCTGCAACGGGGTCGCCGTCGGCCGGGTGCTGGCCGCCAGGGTGGCGATCCGGCCCAGCGCACTCGTCGCGCCGGTGCGCACCACCGTGCCGACGGCCCGACCGGTGGTCACCACCGTGCCGGCGCTGGCCTCCTCGCCCGCCGCCCGGGACACCGGCACCGACTCGCCGGTCAACGCCGACTCGTCCAGGTGCAGCCGGCTCGCGTCGTGCAGCAGCAGGTCGGCCGGGACCACGTCGCCGGCCTCGACCCGGACCAGGTCGCCCCGGACCAGCTCGGTGGCGGGCAGCACCGCGTCCCGGCCGTCCCGCACCACCCGGGCGGTCGGCGCGGCGAGCTGGTCGAGCGCGGCGATGGCCCGGTCGGCGCGTACCTCCTGCACCACCCCGATCGCCGTGTTCACGGCGACCACGAGCAGGATCACCACGGTGTCGGGGTAGTCCCGCAGCACCGTGGTGACCACGGCGGCGGCCAGCAGCAGGGCGACCAGGGGATCGGAGAGCTGGTGCAGGACCCGCGTCGCCAGATGCCGGCGGGGCGGTGTCGCGGCGGCGTTGGGGCCGTCCGCCTGTAGCCGCCGGGCGGCCTCGGTCGAGCTGAGCCCGGTGGCGGGTGCCGTCACGACGATGCTCTCCCCGCGTACGCCACCGTCCGCGACCTGGACCTGTCCGGTCACCGTCCGCTCCGCCCTGTGCGTCGGGCGCACCCCGACGGCCCGCCCCTTCGACACCAGCCTCGCCGAGGCCGGCGCCGCCCGGCAGGGGCGATCCGCCCGCGCGCCCCGGGACCAACGGCCCTGCCAGCCCGTCCCACCGTGGTGTCGGTGATGCCGCGCGCAGCTGGCCCGTCGGGCCCGTACCGACTGCCGCCCGAGCGACATCGGTCATGATCCGAGCAGCATCCGTGCTGCTGCTGCCTCCGTCCGGTCCGAGGCAGCAGCAGCACCGAAAGTGCTCGCCGTGGCGTACCCGCCCGACGCTGCGGCTCAGCGTTCGGCGACCAGGCGGCGGGCCCGCAACAGGCGGGCCCACCAGGGGCGGGCAGCCCGGGGAGCCGGAGCGCGTACCCCCCGGAAGCTGACCCAGCCGCCCGGGCCCATGGTCAACCGCGCGACCGCGGGTGGCCTGCGCCGACCCAGCACCGTCACCCCGGCGGTGACCAGCCCGACGGCCAGCACCCCGGCGGTGGCGACCAGCAGTCGATCCGGGTCGGGCAGCGGCCGGTACCGCACGCGTCCGGCGGTCGCGACGAACACGCCGACCGGGCGTCCGTCGCGGGTCACCGGCACCAGAGCGGCCGGCGGCGTGCCGGGCAACTCCAGCACCGGCCCGACCGACAGCGGCGGTGCCGGCTGCTGCGCCGTTTCCGGGGCCGGTCGGGGCTGGGCCAGCGGCACCGACCCGGTGGCATTGAAGATGGCGGTCATCTCAGGCACCTCCTATCGGGCGTCGGAGCCGACGCAGTCCGGCGTCACCGCGGCCCGGCCGGCGGCCAGGCGGGCGATCGGCACCCGGTACGGCGAGCAGGAGACGTAGTCGAGTCCGGCCTCGGCGAAGAACTCCACCGACTCCGGGTCACCGCCGTGCTCGCCGCAGACCCCGACCGTCAGCCCGGGTCGCGCCGCGCGGCCCTCGGCCACCGCCAGGCGGACCAGCCGGCCCACCCCGGCGACGTCGACGGTCTCGAACGGTGACGCCTCGACGATGCCCCGCTCCAGGTAGTCACCGAGGAACGAGCCCTCCCCGTCGTCGCGGGAGAACGCCCACGTGGTCTGGGTCAGGTCGTTGGTGCCCAGGGAGAAGAACTCCGCCTCGCCCGCGATCGCCCCGGCGGTCAGCGCCGCGCGCGGCGTCTCGACCATCGTGCCGACCGGGATCGGCGGCGCACCCGGCACGGTGGCCAGCACGTCGGCCACCTCGGCCCGCACCGCCGCCAGCTCGTGCACGTCGACGACCAGCGGCACCATGATCTCCGGGCGCGGGTCGCCGCCCTCGGCCACCCGCCGCGCCGCCGCCTCCGCCACGGCCCGGACCTGCATCGCGAACAGGCCCGGCACCACCAGACCCAGGCGGACCCCGCGCAGGCCCAGCATCGGGTTGCTCTCCTGCATCCGGCGGACGGCGGCCAGCAGCACCGCGTCGCGACCCGGCTGCTGCCCGAGCGCCTCCGCCCGGGCCACCCGCGCGGCCAGTTCGGGCAACGGGGGGAGGAACTCGTGCAACGGCGGGTCGAGCAGCCGGATGGTCACCGGCAGGCCGTCCATCTCCGCGAGGATCGCGACGAAGTCCTCCCGCTGCAACGGCAGCAGCTCCGCCAGCGCGGCGTGGACCTCGTCCAGCCCGTCGGCCAGGATCAACCGCTCCACCAGGGCCCGGCGGGCACCGAGGAACATGTGCTCGGTCCGACACAGCCCGACCCCGTCCGCGCCGAGCGCCCGCGCCCGCGACGCGTCGGCGGGAGTGTCGGCGTTGGCGCGTACGCCGAGCCGGCGCACCGAGTCCGCGTGCCGCAGCAGCCGGTCCACCGCCGAGACCAGCCGGTCGGACTGCGGCGCCAGTTCACCGGCGAGGTAGCGGGTCACCGGGGAGGGCCGCACCGGCACCTCGCCGAGATAGATCCGCCCGGTGGTGCCGTCGATGGAGACTAGGTCACCGGCCCGGACCGTGGTGTCGCCGACCCGGAACTCGCCGCGCTCCGGGTCGATCTGCAGCGCCTCCGCGCCGCAGACGCAGGTACGCCCCATGCCCCGGGCGACCACGGCGGCGTGCGAGGTCTTGCCGCCCCGGGCGGTGAGGATCCCGGCGGCGGCGATCATGCCGGGCAGGTCGTCGGGGTTGGTCTCCCGGCGGACCAGGATCACCGGCCCGTCCGCCGCGGTCGCGGCGGCGTTGTCGAAGACCACCCGGCCGGCGGCGGCCCCGGGGGAGGCACCCACGCCCGTGGCGAGCGGCTCGGGCGTGGCCTGCGGGTCGAAGGTGGGGAACATCAGCTGGGCCAGTTGCGCCCCGCTGACCCGGGTCAACGCCTCGTCCCAGCTGATCAGACCCTCGTCGGCCAGTTGGGCGGCGATCACGAACGCCGCCGCCGCGGTGCGCTTGCCGACCCGGGTCTGCAGCATCCACAACCGGCCCCGTTCGATGGTGAACTCCACGTCGCACAGGTCCCGGTAGTGCCGTTCCAGCGTCGTCATGATCCCGGTCAGCCGCCGGTAGCTGGCCGGGTCGAGCCGCGACAGCTCGTCCAGCCCGACCGTGTTGCGGACTCCGGCCACCACGTCCTCGCCCTGGGCGTCGGACAGGTAGTCGCCGTACACGCCGGGCGCGCCGGTGGCCGGATCGCGGGTGAACGCCACCCCGGTACCCGAGTCCGGGCCCAGGTTGCCGAAGACCATCGCCATCACGTTGACCGCCGTGCCCAGGTCGTCGGAGATGTGCTCGCGGCGTCGGTAGAGCACCGCCCGGGAGGCGTTCCACGACTCGAAGACCGCCCGGATCGCCAGGTACAGCTGCTCGTGCGGGGCCTGGGGGAACTCGTGACCGACCCGGTCGGCGAACACCTTCTTGTACGTCTCGACCAGGCCGTGCAACTGCTCCGCGGTCGGGCCGTCCGGCCCGGCGGTGGCCCGCAACGCGTCCAGTTCCCGGTCGAACTCCTCGGCCGGCACGCCGTGCACCGTCCGACCGAACATCTGGATCAGCCGTCGGTACGAGTCCCAGGCGAACCGCTCGTCGCCGCTGATCCGGGCCAGCCCGGTCACGGTGGCGTCGTTGAGCCCGATGTCCAGGATCGTCTCCATCATCCCGGGCATCGAGTAGCGCCCGCCGGAACGGACGGCCAGCAGCAGCGGTTCGGCCGGGTCGCCGAGCCGCCGGCCCAGCCGCACCTCGACCTCCCGCAGATGAGCGTTCACCTCGTCGAACAGTCCGTCGGGCACCGCCTTGTCGGCGAGGTACGCCCGGCAGGCGTCCGTGCTGACGGTGAATCCGGGCGGCACCGGCAGCCCGAGCCGGGTCATCTCGGCGAGGTTGGCGCCCTTGCCGCCGAGCAGGTCGGCCATCTCTCGGCCACCCTCGATGAAGTCGTACACGTACCTGGTCATGACCCGGCCTCCACTTCGCCGTCGATGCCTCTGCCTCGTTGGTAGCAACGCCGCATCCCGCGGGGGCAGGGCCGAAAGCCGATCCGAACCGGGCCGGTGGTCCCCACCCGCAACGCGTATGGTCGGCCGGTGACCGATGACCTGCGGCTACGCCCGGTACGCGAGGACGACCTGGTGGAGTTCTTCGTCCACCAGCTCGACCCGGAGGCCAACCGGATGGCCGCCTTCGGCGCCGAGGATCCGACGGACCGGCGGGCGTTCGCCGCGCACTGGGTCCGCATCCTCACCGGCCCGGAGAACCTGGCCCGCACGGTGACCGTCGACGGCACCGTGGTCGGTCACGTGCTGGCCTTCCCGGTCGGCGACGAGTTCGAGGTCAGCTACTGGATCGACCGGGCGCACTGGGGCCGTGGGTACGCCACCCGGGCCCTGACCGCGCTGCTGCGGGACGTCACCCGCCGGCCACTGTTCGCGCGAACGGCCACCGACAACGCCGCGTCGCTGGCGGTGCTTCGCCGCTGCGGCTTCGTCGTCCGGGGGACCGAGCGGGCGTACGCCCCGGGCCGCGGCCACGAGATCGACGAGTACGTCCTGGAACTGCCGCCGTCAACCGGCACCGACCCGGCGTGATCCGCCCCCTGAAACCGGGGCTGACCAGGGCGGCGACTACCCTCGCG
This sequence comes from Verrucosispora sp. WMMA2121, assembly GCF_027460185.1. Lineage (NCBI taxonomy): Bacteria > Bacillati > Actinomycetota > Actinomycetes > Micromonosporales > Micromonosporaceae > Micromonospora > Verrucosispora sp. WMMA2121. Next base: position 20,120 of record NZ_JAPZBH010000003.1, read on the forward strand.
GGGTGAACTGGCTGGAACTGGTCGGCTGGGCCGGCTCCGCGTTGCTGGTCTGGTCGCTGCTGCAGACGCGCATCCTGCGGCTGCGCGCCCTGAACCTGGTCGGCTGTGCCGTCCTGATCGGCTACAACGCCACGATCCGGGTGTGGCCCATGGTCGGGCTGAACGTGGTGCTGGCCGTGATCAACATCTGGTACCTGCGGCGGCTGCTCACCACCCGCCACGACGAGCAGACCTACCAGGTGGTGGAGGTGGGTGCCGACGACGCGTTCCTGGCCCACACGCTGCGGGTGCACGCCGCCGACATCGCCCGGTTCAACCCGGGTTTCCGTCCCGACCGCCCGGTCGGTCGGTCGGCCTTCCTGGTGGTACGCGCCGACGAGGTCGTCGGTGTGGTACTGGTCCGCGACGTCGGCGACGGGGTGGCCCAGGTCGACCTGGACTACGTCACTCCGCCGTTTCGTGACTTCACCCCCGGCGAGTTCGTCTACCGGCGCAGCAGCCTGTTCACCGACCGTGGGTTCCGCCAGGTGCTGAGCCCACCGGGCATGATCGCCCCGTACTACCACCGCCTCGGGTTCCGCCGCGCGGGGGAGTCGTACGTGCTGGACCTGCCGGCGCCGGCGCTGCCGCAGGGCTGAGCGCGCGCCCCGGCCCCACCTGGTGATGATTCACCGCCGGAGCGAGTGGGCATAGGCTCCGCTACGCCGGCGGGGCCGCCACCGGCGGCGCCACGGGGCGCGGTCCAGCGAGGGAGAACCAGGCGTGCAGAGCTACTGGAGCCAGCTGGCCCTGGTCGCGGTCCTGATCGTGGTGAACGCGATCTTCGCCGGCAGTGAGCTGGCGCTGGTGTCGCTGCGCGACAGCCAGGTCCAGCGACTGGAACGCAGCGGACGCACGGGTCGGGTGCTGGCCCGGCTGGCCCGCGACCCGAACCGCTTCCTGGCCACCATCCAGATCGGCATCACGCTTGCCGGGTTCCTCGCCTCGGCGGCCGCCGCGGTGTCGCTGGCCCAGCCGCTGGTTCCGCTGCTGGACGGCGTCTTCGGCCGGGCCGCCGGCCCGATCTCCGTGGTGCTCGTCACGCTGGTGCTGACCTTCATCACCCTGGTCTTCGGTGAGCTGGCCCCGAAACGGATCGCCATGCAGGTTCCGGAGCGGTGGGCGCTGCTCGTCGCCCGCCCGCTGGATCTGCTCGCCGGCTTCACCCGGCCGGTCGTCTGGGTGCTCGGCGCCACCAGCGACCTGGTGGTACGGCTGGTCGGCCTGGACCCCAAGCCCGAGCGGGACGAGATCAGCCCGGACGAGCTGCGGGACATCGTGGCCGGCCACCACGGCTTCACCAAGGAGCAGCAGACCATCATCGCCGGCGCGGTGGAGATCGCCGAGCGCAGGCTGCGGGCGGTGCTGGTGCCGCGGCTGCGGGTCTTCTGCCTGGACAGCGGCACCACCGCGGAGGCCGCCCGACTCGTGCTGGCCGCCTCCGGGCACTCCCGCGCGCCGGTGGTACGCCACGGCGGCCTGGACGACTCGGTGGGCGTCATCCACCTGCGGGACCTGGTCGGCGTCGGTGACGATCAGCCGGTCGACGAGTACGCCCGTCCGCCGCTGCTGCTGCCGGACTCGGTGCCGGTGGTCGACGCGCTGCGCCGGTTCAAGGCCGAACGCCAGCACATGGCCCTGGTCGTCGACGAGCGCGGCGCCGTCGAGGGCATCGTCACCCTGGAGGACATCCTCGAGGAGATCGTCGGGGAGATCTACGACGAGACCGACCGGGATGTCGGTGCGGTCCGCACCGACGACGACGGGGCGCTGCTGCTGCCGGGCACCTTCCCCGTCCACGACCTGCCCGACATCGGCGTGGAGCTGCCCGGACGGCCGGACGGCGACTACACCACCGTGGCCGGGCTGCTGCTGGCCGGTCTCGGCCGGATCCCGCACGCCGGGGAGCAGCTCACCGTCGACGGCTGGCGGCTGGAGGTGACGCTCGCCGACGACCGCGCGGTCTCCGGTGTCCGGCTGCGCCGGACGGCGACGGGACCCGCGGACCCGGACGCTGCCGAGACGACCGGACAGGCGGCGGACGAACCCGACGCGCAGCCGGACGCGGCAGGGCCGTCGGTCGACTCCCCGTCGGTGCTGGACCGCACCCGGCACTGAGCACCGTGCGAACGGGTCCGACCGCGCGGGCCGCCGACGTAGCCACGCACAGCCGGCTCAGGCAGGCTCCGGGCCAGCGTCGCGCGGCCGACCCGGATCGGGCGGACCAGGCAGCGGCGGGTCCAAGCGCACCCGGTGCACCGGCACCTGCCAGGTGCTCCGAGCGAGCAGTCGGGCCAGCGCGCGGATCGCCCAGGGACCGGACGGGTGCCGTTGCGGACCGATCAGCCGTCCACTCAACCGGCCGTACCAGTGCCGGGTGACGACCAGGTCGGTCAGCCGCAGCGGGCCGTCGGCGGGGCCACGCAGCACGAGGTCCACCACCCGACCCAGGCGCCGGCCCTGAGGGTCGTACGCGGTACGCCCCAACAGGTCACCCGCTCGCACGGTGCGCCCCCGGAATCCGATCGATCACGTGCCGGCGCAACCACTGCTCCACCGGCGAGGTGGGCAGTTCGTCGGCCCGCACCCGCAGCCACACCGCACTGTCGACCCGTTCGACGAGCGCGTACGGGATGCGTAGCGGCGCCATCGGCCGGTCCGTGACGAATCGCTCGGCGGTCAGCACCAGCATCCGGCCGAGGCGACCGCCCACCCGCTGGCCGAGCGCACCCGGCCCGCTGAGCAACGACCGCAGGTACGGCACCCCGTCCGCGTCGAGCGCGAACTCCACGTCGTCGACCTTGCCGATCAGCCGCCCGTCCCGGTCGACCAGTTGCCGGTCGAGCAGCTCCTGGCTGACCTGGATCCTCACTGGCCCATCCTCGTACCGATCGCCAGCGGCACGGCGACGATCGAGGCCGCGAGGATGACCAGCAACAGCACCGCGCCCAGCAGGTTGAGAGCACGGCCGTTGACCCGGTCACCGAGGTAGGTGCGGTCGTTGGCGACCACCAGGATCGGCAGGTAGGTCAGCGGCAACGCCACCGCGCTGATGATCAGCATGTACTCGGTGAGGGCCACCGGATCGACCGTGGTGAGCAGCGCGAGCACCCCGAGCAGCACGCTGACCAGCAGCACCGTGTGGAAGCGGGCCGCCTCGTGCGGGCTCACCCGTTTGCCCCACTGCCAGCCGAAGTACTGCGCGGCCGCGTACGCGGCGGACAGACCGGTCTCCAACGCGGCGCCGAAGGTGACCGCGAAGAACGCCAGCGCGGCCACGGCCAGGCCGACCGAGCCGAAGGCCAGCACCACCGGATGGGCGACCTGGTCGAGACCGTCCACCGACAGGCCGGCGGGGCGCAGCACCACCGTCGCCGTGGCCATCAGGGACAGCGCGAGGAAGCCGCCGACCGGAAAGCCGACGAGCACGCTGAAGCGGGCGTCGGCCAGGTCGGTGGCGCTCCACCGTTCCTCGACCCCACCGGAGGAGAAGAAGAAGACCTCGTACGGGCTGACCGTCGAGGCGAACAGCGCGACCGCGACGAACCAGTACGCCCCCCATCCCTGACCCGAGTCGCCAGGTGTCACCGCACCGCGCCCGAGCGCCGCCCAGTCGGTCGGCAGCCAGAACAGGGCGACGGCGAACACCACCAGGGCGAGCCCGGCCAGCCCGAAGACCCGTTCCATCACCGGGAACCTCATCCGCCAAAGCACCAGCCAGACCGCGATCCCGGCGACCGGCACCCAGAGCAGGTACGGCACGCCGGTGGCAAGCCGCAACGCCAGCGCCACCCCACCCAGTTCGGCGGCCAGCGTGATCACCGTGACCAGGTACGACGCCACCAGGTTGAGCAGCGCCATCCGCGCGCCGAGCCGCTCCCGGACCAGGTCGAACACCGCCCGCCCGGTCACCGCCGCGATCCGTCCGGCCATTTCCGCGTACGCGCAGATGGCGACGACCCCGAGCAGCAGCACCCAGGTGTGCGCCATGCCGAAGCGGGCACCGGCCTGGCCGGCGGCGACCAGGTCGCCGATGTCGACGAAGCCGCCGACCGCGGACAGGATGCCGAGCGTGGCGGCGAGAAGCTTCCTCACGTCGGCGGTACGGGCTCGGTCATCGACGCGACGATAACGCCACCAAAGCCGCCAGCTACCCGAAACCGCCCTCAGCGCTGCTCAGGCACGGCGGTGACGATGAGCGGCGGTCGGGCAGCGCGCAGTGTCCTGTCGACGGTGTGCGGCCGGCTCGGCGACCCGACCGCCCTGGTCGGGGCGCGGCTCCGGTCAGTCCGTGGCCGGGTAGAGGTTCTGGAGGCGGACCTGGCCACGGGCGACCAGCCGCCCGTCCGCGTCCGTGATCTCCACCTGCCACAGTTGCTGGCTGCGCCCCCGGTGCACCGGGGTGCCGACCGCGACCAACTCACCCTCGCCCACGGCCCGCAGGAAGTCGGTCTGGTTGGACACGCCGACCACCCGCCCGCGCTCACCCAGCCAGACACCGGCGCCCAGGCTCGCCGCCGTCTCCACCACCGAGCAGTGGACCCCGCCGTGCAGGATGCCGTACGGCTGGTGCAACTCCGGGCGAACCCGCCAGCGAATCGTGACCCGGTCCCCGCTGATCTCGTCCAACTCCAGTCCGAGCAGGGCGAAGAAGCCACCCGACATCGTCGACACGTCCACGGACACCTCCATGATCTTGGACTGGTCAGCCTAGTGCCGGTGCCTGTCGCCGGAACCCGGTAGGGCCGGACCGGGCTGATGGGGGACAATCGGTGATCGTGACCGACAGCACCCTCCCGCCGGCCCGGCGGGACTCCCTGACCGATGACCTGCGCTGGCGGG
>NZ_JAPZBH010000003.1:30000-47895 GCF_027460185.1 Verrucosispora sp. WMMA2121
GCACTCACACAATGACTTCGCATCACTCTTCGGGGTGGTGTGCAGGTGTGTGGGTGGGTAGGGGAGCGTCGTGCCGGGGGTGAAGCAGCCGAGTGATCGAGTTGTGGACGCGGCACGAGTGAGAATGCAGGCATGAGTAGCGAAAGAAGGGTGAGAAACCCTTCCGCCGGATGACCAAGGGTTCCAGGGCCAGGTTAATCCGCCCTGGGTGAGTCGGGACCTAAGGCGAGGCCGAGAGGCGTAGTCGATGGACAACGGGTTGATATTCCCGTACCCGCGAAGGAGCGTCCCTGACGAACCTCGTTGTGCTAACCACCCGAACCAGCCGAGACCTTCGGGTCGAGGTTGGGGAGCGTGGGAACCTGGCGGGTAGTAGTCAAGCGATGGGGTGACGCAGGAAGGTAGCTGAGCCCGGCCGGTGGTTGTGCCGGGGTAAGCGTGTAGACCGCATCATAGGCAAATCCGTGGTGCATGAAGGTTGAGACGTGATGCCGAGCCGAGTCAGGTGAAGTCAGTGATCCTATGCTGCCGAGAAAAGCCTCTAGCGAGTTTCGAGCGGCCCGTACCCCAAACCGACACAGGTGGTCAGGTAGAGAATACCGAGGCGATCGGGCGAACTGTGGTTAAGGAACTCGGCAAATTGCCCCCGTAACTTAGGGAGAAGGGGGGCCGGAGACGTGAAGCCCCGCGCGGGTGGAGCGTTGTATGGCCGCAGAGAGCAGGGGGAAGCGACTGTTTACTAAAAACACAGGTCCATGCGAAGAAGTAATTCGATGTATATGGACTGACGCCTGCCCGGTGCTGGAACGTTAAGGGGACCTGTTAGCTCTTCGGGGCGAAGCGGAGAACTTAAGCGCCAGTAAACGGCGGTGGTAACTATAACCATCCTAAGGTAGCGAAATTCCTTGTCGGGTAAGTTCCGACCTGCACGAATGGCGTAACGACTTCCCCACTGTCTCAACCACAGGCCCGGCGAAATTGCAGTACGAGTAAAGATGCTCGTTACGCGCGGCAGGACGGAAAGACCCCGGGACCTTTACTATAGCTTGACATTGGTATTTGAGTCGGCTTGTGTAGGATAGGTGGGAGCCGGTGAAGCTCATACGCCAGTATGGGTGGAGGCAATCTTGAAATACCACTCTGGTTGATTCGGGTATCTAACTTCGGACCGTTATCCGGTTCAGGGACAGTGTCTGGTGGGTAGTTTAACTGGGGCGGTTGCCTCCTAAAGGGTAACGGAGGCGCCCAAAGGTTCCCTCAGCCTGGTTGGCAATCAGGTGTTGAGTGCAAGTGCACAAGGGAGCTTGACTGTGAGACTGACGGGTCGAGCAGGGACGAAAGTCGGGACTAGTGATCCGGCACTTGCGTGTGGAAGCGGTGTCGCTCAACGGATAAAAGGTACCCCGGGGATAACAGGCTGATCTTCCCCAAGAGTCCATATCGACGGGATGGTTTGGCACCTCGATGTCGGCTCGTCGCATCCTGGGGCTGTAGCAGGTCCCAAGGGTTGGGCTGTTCGCCCATTAAAGCGGTACGCGAGCTGGGTTTAGAACGTCGTGAGACAGTTCGGTCCCTATCCGCCGTGCGCGTAGGATACTTGAGAAGGGCTGTCCCTAGTACGAGAGGACCGGGACGGACGAACCTCTGGTGTGCCAGTTGTCCCGCCAGGGGCACGGCTGGTTAGCTACGTTCGGAAGGGATAACCGCTGAAAGCATCTAAGCGGGAAGCCTGCTTCAAGATGAGGTATCCCACCACCTTCGGGTGGGTAAGGCCCCCAGCTAGACGACTGGGTTGATAGGCCGGAAATGTAAGCCCGGTAACGGGTTCAGTTGACCGGTACTAATAGGCCGAGGACTTGACTACAACGATCGCTCGCGTCCACTGTGTAACTCACAACAAACAAACACACACCCCTGACACGATAGTGTCAGCAAATTGGTGTTGTTTGACATGTTGATAAGGTTACGGCGGTCATGGCGGAGGGGAAACGCCCGGTCACATTCCGAACCCGGAAGCTAAGCCCTCCAGCGCCGATGGTACTGCACCCGGGAGGGTGTGGGAGAGTAGGACACCGCCGGACACACGTCACAGTCGAGGGCCACCCGGAATCGGGTCGGCCCTCGACTGCGTTGCGTCGTTGATACGGCGTACTCAGGAAGGATGTACCTGTGAGTTCAGCACCTCAGGGCGGGGACCGCCCCCGGGGTTACCAGGGTCGACCGGCGGATCGGGACGGCGGACCTCGCCGCGACGACCGCCCGTCGCGCCAGGACCGGGGAGAGGAACGAGGTTCTCGCGACGACCGCGGGTACGGCAGCGACCGCTCCCGGTCCGGCGGCTTCCGTCGAGACGGTGACCGCCGTGAGGGCGGCTTCCGGGACAGTGGCCGCTCGGGCGGTGGCTACCGGGGCGAGCGCAGCGACCGTGGCTTCGGCGGGCGCGACGGCTCCGGCGACCGGGCCCGTGGAACTGGCGGCTTCCGTGGCGGCGAACGCCGCGACTCCGACCGCCGTGAGGGTGGGTTCCGGCGCGACGATGGCGAGCGCTCCGGTTTCCGCGGCGGCGACCGGACAACCGGCGGATTCCGTAGCGAACGCCGTGACGGCGGCGGCTTCCGTCGAGACGGTGACCGCCGTGAGGGCGGCTTCCGGGGCAACGAGCGCGGCGGCAGCGAACGCCGCGAGGGTGGTTTCCGTGGCGGTGACCGTCGTGAGGGTGGTTTCCGCGACGGTGAGCGCCGTGAGGGTGGCTTCCGTGGCGGCGACCGTCGTGAGGGCGGGTTCCGTGGCGGCGACCGTCGTGAGGGTGGCTTCCGTGGCGGCGACCGTCGTGAGGGTGGCTTCCGTGGCGGCGAACGTCGTGAGGGTGGCTTCCGTGGCGGCGACCGTCGTGAGGGTGGCTTCCGTGGCGGCGACCGTCGTGAGGGCGGGTTCCGTGGCGGCGAACGTCGGGACGGCGGGTTCCGTGGGGGCGACCGTCGTGAGGGTGGCTTCCGGGACGGTGAGCGCCGTGAGGGTGGCTTCCGTGGCGGCGACCGCCGCGAGGGTGGCTTCCGGGACGGTGAGCGCCGTGAGGGTGGCTTCCGTGGCGGCGAACGTCGTGAGGGCGGGTTCCGTGGCGGCGACCGTCGTGAGGGTGGTTTCCGCGACGGTGAGCGCCGTGAGGGTGGCTTCCGTGGGGGCGAACGTCGTGAGGGCGGGTTCCGTGGCGGCGACCGTCGTGAGGGTGGTTTCCGCGACGGTGAGCGCCGTGAGGGTGGCTTCCGGGGCGGTGACCGTCGTGAGGGCGGGTTCCGTGGCGGCGACCGTCGGGACGGCGGGTTCCGGGGTGAGCGCCGCGAGGGTGGCTTCCAGGGCCGGGACGGCGCTCGCGGAGCGGGCGGCTTCGCCGATCGCCGCGACGGTGGATTCCGTCGTGGCGCGGATGAGCGTGGCGGCGACCGCCGTGGCGGCGGATTCCGGGACGACCGGGACGGTGAGCGTCGCTTTGGACGGCGTGCGGATGCACCCGGCTCGGCCGATGAGGGGCGTACGGAGGCGCCGGCGCTGCCTGACGAGATCGTCGCGACCGACCTGGACAAGGACGTCCGGGCCGAGCTGCTGTCGCTGGCGAAGCCGGTCGCGGATACCGTCGCCCGGCATCTGGTGGCGACCGGGCAGCTGATCGACGAGGATCCGACCGAGGCGCTCGCCCACGCACTTGCCGCTCGACGGCTCGCATCACGGATCGCCGCGGTACGGGAAGCTGTGGGCTTGGCCGCGTACCACGCGGGGGAGTGGCAGTCGGCAATCGCCGAGCTGCGGACGTACCACCGGATGAGCGGTGCGCAGAGCCACCTTGCGGTGATCGCGGACAGCGAGCGGGCACTGGGCCGGCCCGAGCGTGCCATCGACCTGTTCCGTGGCGCCGACCAGGAGAAGCTCGATCCGGCCGTCGCCGTCGAACTGCTGATCGTCGCTGCCGGCGCCCGTGGCGATCTCGGCCAGCGGGACGCCGCCGTGGCGATGCTCCAGGTCCCCGAGCTGACCACCGATGCCGTGCAGCCGTGGACGGCACGACTGCGGTACGCGTACGCCGACGCTCTGTTGGCCGTGGGACGGCGGACCGAGGCGCGGGAGTGGTTCTCCCGTGCGGCGGAGGTGGACGCCGAGGCGGAGACCGACGCCGCCGAGCGGCTGCTCGAACTCGACGGTGTGGTCATCGAGGGCGACGACGAGGACGAGGTGGCCGAGGAACTGGCTGCCGGTCCGGGTGCCCCTGGTGCGGTGCCGGCCCGTCCGGACGCCGGCTCGTCGAGCGTGACGGTCGACAGCGACCAGGATGACCCGGCCGGGGACGACCTCGGGTCGGACGAGCCGATGGTCGAGGCGACGGTCGACGCGGACCCCACGGCCCAGGACCTGGCGGCCGACCCGCCGGACACTGACGATGAGGGGAACGCGGACGCGGAGCCGGCCGGCGGGACCACCCGCGAGGCGGAGGGGACCGAGGAACCGGAGGCACGGCAGCGATGAGCGGGGACCGGCTGGTCGACGGTTACGCCCTGGTCGTCTTCGACCTGGACGGGGTGATCTACCTGATCGACCAGCCGATTCCCGGCGCGGTCGAGACGGTCGCGCGGCTGCACGGTGAGGGCCGCGCGGTCGCGTACGCGACGAACAACGCCTCGCGTCGCGCCGCCGACGTGGCCGACCTGCTCACCGGGATGGGTGTGCCGGCCCGACCGGAGGAGGTTCTCACCAGCGCCGCCGCGGCCGCCCAACTGCTGGGTAAGCGCCTACCGGCCGGTGCGCCGGTGCTGGTGGTGGGAGCCGACGCGCTCCGAGCGGAAATCAGCGAGGCCGGCCTCAAGCCGGTCGCCACCGCCGACGAGGCCCCGGTCGTGGTCGTCCAGGGGTACGGCCCACAGGTCGGCTGGGCCGATCTCGCCGAGGCGGCGGTGGCGGTACGGGCCGGCGCGACCTGGGTGGCCACGAACACCGACCGCACCCTGCCCAGCGGACGTGGCCCGTTGCCCGGCAACGGCGCTCTGGTGGCCGCGCTGGCCACCGCGCTCGGCCGGGACCCGGACGAGATCGTCGGCAAGCCCGCACCGGAGCTGTTCGCCACCGCCGCCCGGCGGGCGGACGGCGCTGCGGCGGTGGTCGTGGGCGACCGGCTGGACACCGACATCGAGGGCGCGAACCGGGCCGGCCTGGACAGCCTGCTGGTCCTCACCGGGGTCAGTGACGCCGCCGAGCTGCTCGCCGCGCCCGCCGAGCGACGGCCGACGTACGTCTCGTGGGATCTGACCGGGCTCTTCGACGCCGATGGTGTGGTGCGGGTGCCGGCACCGGACGCCGACCACGGCGGCTGGCAGGTGAGCACCGGAACCGACGAGTGGCGGCTGTCCGGGGCGGGACGTGAGCTGGACGCGCTCGCCGCACTTTGTGCGGCTGCCTGGCGCGGCCACCGGGTCGGCCCGGTCCGGCCGGAGTCGCCGGCTGCGGGCCAGGCGTTGGCGCGGCTCGGCCTGGTCTCCTGACCGGCTCAGAGCAGCTTGCGCAGCTTCATCAGGTCGAACGGGTTGGCCTTGATCGACACGCGGCGGTTGGCGACCGCGCGGGTGACGTCGAGGTCACCGCGCACCAGGGCCACCAGATCGTCACTGGTGGTGCTCATGGCGATCTTCGCCTTCGGGTCGTCGCCGTCGGCGAGCTCTACCAGCCGGCCGCCGGTGATCCGACCGTGGAAGGCGGTCTCCAGGTCGGTGATCCGGCAGGCCAGGGTGCGATCCAGGTCCACGCGATCACGGACGGTCTCCGCGTTGCGTTCGAGCCGGGCGGCCAGATCCTGCAACGCCTGCCGACACTCGTCCACCGTGGCCACCGATCGCCTCCTCGCCACACCACGTCGTCTCCCGGCACCGTACCGCACGGGACGGTTCCGACGGCCCGGTAGCGTGACACGTGCACAGCCGCCGGGCGAAAGGACTCAGGCATGCAGGACGCGTGGCGCGCCTACCTCGAACTGGCCATGGGCCTGACGGAGGCGCCCCGGAAGAAGGCACAGGACGCGGTACGCCGGGCGATGGGGTCAACCGGTGCCACGGCCGCTCAGCTGCAGACCCTGGCCGAGGAGTTGCGGTCGACCGGTGCGGCCAACCGCGAGGCCCTGACCAAGCTGGTGCGGTTCGAGGTCGAGCGGGCGCTCGGTGTGGTGGGCCTGGCCACCGCTGAGGAGGTCGCCGAACTGGACCGCCGGGTGCGCGAGCTGGAACGCCAACTCCGGGCTACCGGCGGGTCTCCCACCGGCGGCACCGCGCCCGGCCCCGTGACGACCGCCGGCACCGCCGACAGCCCCTCGGTGGGCACCCCGCCGACCGCAGCCGCGGCCCCACCGGCGAAGACGGTCGCGAAGAAGGCGGTCGCGAAGAAGGCGGTGGCGAAGAAGACCGTGGCCACGAAGGGAGGCGGCACGGTCGTGCGTACCGCCGATGGTGAGCCGGCGCCGCGACCGGCCAAGGCCGCGCCGCCGCGCCCGCCGCGCCCGGACGGTGTCGCGTGACCGGGCGCCCCGTCGGGGCCGCACGCGGCGACACGGCCCCCGGCCACCGTGCCGGGCCGGCCCCGCGCGAGGTGGCGGCATGACCGCGCCGCTGCCAGGTCCGACCGGTCCGCGCCCCGGCCCACCGCCGCAGCGCTGGACCGGCGAGAACGGGCAGGACGACGCTCATCCGGCGGTCGACGCCGCCGTGCGGGCGATCGCCAACGCCGCGACGCTGGGCCCCGCCGACCAGATCGCTCAGTACGAGGCCGCGTACCAGACGCTGCGGGAGACGCTGGCCACCATCGACCAGGCCTGAGGAGGCGCGTCCGTCCATGGCACGGCGTAACCGGTTGGACGCCGAACTCGTCCGTCGCGGTCTGGCCCGCTCCCGCGAGCAGGCGGTCGCGCTGGTGGAGGCCGGCCGCGTGCAGCTGCGTGGGGTGCCGGCCCGCAAGGCCGCCGCCATGGTCGATCCCGCCGATCCGCTGCTGGTCAGCGGTGCCGACCCGACCTCGGAGTACGTCTCCCGGGGTGGGCACAAGCTGGCCGGCGCGCTCGCCGCCTTCGCCCCCGCCGGGCTGGTGGTGGCCGGTCGACGCTGCCTCGACGCCGGCGCGTCCACCGGCGGTTTCACCGACGTGCTGCTGCGCGCCGACGCTGCCGAGGTGGTCGCGGTGGACGTCGGTTACGGCCAACTGGCCTGGTCGCTGCGGAATGACTCCCGGGTGCGGGTTCACGAACGCACGAACGTGCGGACGCTGACTCCCGAGTCGATCGATGGCCCGGTCGACCTGACCGTCGCCGACCTGTCGTTCATCTCGTTGCGGCTGGTGCTGCCGGCCCTGGCGGCGTGCACCCGGGCCGACGGTGACCTGGCCCTGATGGTCAAACCGCAGTTCGAGGTGGGTCGCGAGCGGGTCGGCGCCGGTGGGGTGGTGCGCGATCCGGAGCTTCGGGCGCAAGCGGTGCTGGATGTCGCCGCGGCGGCCGCGACGCTGCGGTTGGGGCTGGCGGACCTGGCGGCCAGCCCGCTGCCCGGGCCGAGCGGCAACGTCGAGTTCTTCGTATGGTTACGCCGGGATGCGCCACCGGCCGACCCGGACCGGGTACGGACCGTGGTGACGGCCGGGCCACGCGGCCCGGTGCCGTCCGGCGACCGGCCGGACGAGGCGACGGAGGAGGTGGCCACGTGAGCGAGCGAAGCGAGCGAACCATTTGGCGCAGCAGCGCGGGGGCTCGCGTCGCCGGCGCGCGGAGCGGGGCGGCGACGTGAGCGAGCGAAGCGAGCGAACCGTCTGGCGCGGCAGCGTGGCGGCGCGCGCCGCCGGTGAGCGGAGCGGGGCGGCCGCGTGAGCCGGTGCCAGCGAGTTGACCATCGGCGCGGTGTTCCCGGGCAGGAGTCACGGTGACCCGCACCGCCCTGTTGGTGACGCACACCGGCCGACGGCGCAGCACCGAGCATGCCCGTACGGTCGCCGCGGACCTGATCGCCGCCGGATTCGAGGTGCGGGTGGTGGCCGAGGAGGCCGAGGACCTCGACCTGCCGGGCACGGTACCGGTGGCCGGGCCGGAGGCGGCCGAGGGAGCCGAGATCGTCTTCGCGCTCGGCGGGGACGGCACGTTCCTGCGCGCCGCGGAGCTGGCCCGGCCGGCGAAGGTGCCGTTGCTCGGCATCAACCTCGGCAAGGTCGGGTTTCTCGCCGAGGCGGAGATCGACGATCTCGACGTGGCGGTACGTGACGTGGTCAGCCGTAACTACAGCGTCGACGAACGACTGACCCTCGACGTGACGGCCGAATTCGACGGCGGGCCGACCATCGAGTCGTGGGCCCTCAACGAGATCAGCGTCGAGAAGGGCGAGCGGGCCCAGATGCTGGAACTGCTGGTGGACGTCGACGGGCGGCCGCTGTCCCGGTACGGCTGCGACGGCGTGGTCTGCGCCACGCCCACCGGCTCCACCGCGTACGCCTTCTCCGGCGGGGGGCCGGTGGTCTGGCCCGAGGTGGAGGCGTTGCTGCTGGTGCCGATCAGCGCGCACGCCTTGTTCAGCCGGCCGCTGGTGACGGCACCCACCTCCACCATGACGATAACCGTCGACCCGTTCACCACGCTGGCTGTGCTCTGCTGCGACGGGCGGCGGGTCTACGACCTGCCTCCCGGCGCCCGGGTCACGGTGCGGCGGGGCGCCCTGCCGGTACGCGTCGTCCGGCTGCGGGACCGGTCGTTCACCGCGCGTCTGGTGGCCAAGTTCGACCTTCCGGTGCACGGCTGGCGGGGCAACCGTCGCTGACGTCGGCGGCCGCGCCGGCTGGTCAAGTGTCGGGCCACGCGTCTACTGTCGGTTGCTGTGCTGGAGGAGCTACGCATCACCGGACTGGGTGTCATCGAGGACACGACGTTGCCGCTGACCGGCGGCATGAACGTCATCACCGGCGAGACCGGTGCCGGCAAGACGATGGTGGTGACCGGGCTCGGCCTGCTCTTCGGTGGTCGGGCCGACGCCGGCCGGGTGCGTGCCGAACCTGGCCGCGCCGTCGTCGAGGGCCGGCTGCGTCTGGGTGGCCGGGTGGCCGAGACGGTGCACGCCCGGATCACCGACGCCGGAGGCGAACCCGACGAGGACGGCTGCCTGCTGCTGAGCCGTACGGTCACGGTGGAGGGTCGGTCCCGGGCCCACCTGGGTGGTCGCGGGATGCCGGTGTCGATGCTCGGCGAGGTCGGTGAGCAGGCCGTCGCGGTCCACGGCCAGTCCGACCAGCTGCGGTTGCTGCGCCCGGCGGAGCAGCGGGCCGCGTTGGACCGGTTCGCCGGTCCCGAGCACGAGAAGCTGCTCGACGCGACGCGGGACGCGTTCACCCGCTGGCGTCGGGTGGTCGACGACCTGGCCGACCGGCGACGCAACGCGCGGGAACGCCACCAGGAGACCGACCTGCTGCGGCTGGGCCTCGACGAGATCACCCGGGTTGATCCGCAGCCGGGTGAGGACGACGAGCTGAAGGCGGAGGCGCAACGACTGGAGCACGCCGAAGGTCTGCGTACCGCGGCTCAGCTGGCCCACCAGTGCGTGGCCGGCGGGTTGGAGGCCACCGACGACACGCCGGACGCCTCGACGCTGCTCGGCACCGCCCGGCGCACGCTCGAGGCGCAGGCCGGCACCGATCCGGCGCTCGGTGAACTGGCCGTGCGCCTGGAGGAGGCGGCCACGCTCGTCGCCGACGTGTCGGTGGAGCTGTCCACGTACCTCGCCGGCCTGGACGCCGATCCGGCCCGGCTGCAGGCCCTCTACGAGCGACGGGCCGCGTTGCGCGCGTTGACCCGCAAGTACGCCGACGACGTCGACGGTGTGATCGCCTGGGCGGAGCGGGCCCGGACCCGACTGTCCGAGCTGGACAACTCCGACGAGCTGCTCGACGAGCTGGATCGGGAGGCGTCCCGGTTGGCCGGTGAGGTGGCCGAGCTGGCCGGCCGGCTGTCGGTGTCCCGGCAGGAGGCGGCGGCGCGCTTCGCCGAGCAGGTCACCGTCGAGCTGGCCGGGTTGGCGATGCCGCACGCCCGGATCGAGGTGGCGGTGCTGCCCCGACCCGCCGGTCGGGCCGAACCGACGTTGCCGGTCAACGGGGTCGAGGTCGGCGTCGGACCCGACGGCGGCGACGAGGTCGAGCTGCGGCTGCTGGCCCATCCCGGCGCACCGTCCCTGCCCCTGCAACGGGGTGCCTCCGGCGGCGAGCTGTCCCGGGTGATGCTCGCCATCGAGGTGGTCTTCGCCGGTTCCGGCGGCCCACCGACGCTGGTCTTCGACGAGGTCGACGCGGGCGTGGGCGGCCAGGCGGCGGTGGAGATCGGCCGCCGGCTGGCCCGGCTGGCCCGCAGCCACCAGGTCCTGGTGGTGACCCACCTGCCGCAGGTCGCCGCCTTCGCCGACCGGCACCTGGTGGTGGCCAAGGACACCGGCGGCGCGGTCACCACCAGCGGCGTCCGGGTGGTGGAGGACACCGAGCGGGCCCGGGAACTCGCCCGGATGCTCGCGGGTTTGCCGGATTCGGATCTGGGTATCGCCCACGCCGAGGAACTCCTGGCCGTGGCGGCCAGGGAACGGCGGTCCTGAGACCGCGATTGTGAGCGGAGGCACACCGGCCTTCGCCCATGTGTGCTTCCCTGGGTAGGCGGCCCTGCTCAGGCATGTCGCGACAGATTCCCCTGCCTCACATGCCAGGATGGTCACGATGCGTCTACCCACGTTGCGCCGGGCCCGGAACGCGGAACCGGGACAGATCCTCGGCACCGCGCGCCTGGACCGCCGTACGAAACGGCTGGTCGGCCGGCTCCGCCCCGGCGACATCGCGGTCATCGACCACGTCGACCTGGACCGGGTCGCCGCCGACTCGCTCGTCGCGGTCGGTGTCGGTGCGGTGCTCAACGCCAAGCCGTCGGTCTCCGGCCGTTACCCCAACCTCGGGCCGGAGGTGCTGATCTCGGCGGGCATCCCGCTGCTCGACGACCTCGGCGAGGGCGTCTTCGAGCGGATCCGTGAGGGCGACACGGTGCGCATCGAGGGCAACACCGTCTACCTGGACGACGATCCGGTGGCACACGGCAGCCTCCAGGACGCCGAGAGCGTGGCCAAGGCGATGACCGACGCCCGGGAGGGCCTGTCGGTGCAGTTGGAGGCGTTCGCCGCCAACACGATGGACTACCTCAAGCAGGAGCGCGACCTGCTGCTCGACGGTGTCGGAGTGCCCGAGATCGCCACCGAGGTGCAGGGCCGGCACTGTCTGATCGTGGTCCGGGGCTACGACTACAAGGCCGACCTGGACGTGCTGCGCCCGTACATCCGGGAGTTCAAGCCGGTGCTGATCGGCGTCGACGGGGGCGCCGACGCCCTGGTCGAGGCGGGCTACACCCCCGATATGATCATCGGTGACATGGATTCGGTCACCGACGACGTGCTGCGCTGCGGCGCCGAGGTCATCGTGCACGCGTACCCGGACGGGCGGGCGCCGGGACTGCCCCGCGTCAACGGCCTCGGTGTGCCGGCGGTGACCTTCCCCGCCGCCGCCACCAGCGAGGATCTCGCCATGCTGCTGGCCGACGAGAAGGGCGCCTCGCTGATCGTCGCGGTGGGGACCCATGCCACGCTCGTCGAGTTCCTCGACAAGGGGCGCGGCGGCATGGCGTCGACGTTCCTCACCCGCCTCAAGGTCGGTGGCAAGCTGGTCGACGCCAAGGGCGTCAGCCGGCTGTACCGGCAGAGCATCTCGGGGTCGTCCCTGCTGCTGCTGGTCCTGTCGGCGCTGGCCGCCATGGCGTCGGCGGTGGCCGTCTCCACCGTCGGCAAGGCGTACCTGGGCGTGGTCTCCGAGTGGTGGGACAATTTCGTGTTCCAGCTCGGCCAGCTCTTCTAGCTCCCGACCGATCAAGAGGCTTCAAGCGTGATCAACTTCCGGTACCACGTGGTGTCCCTGACCGCGGTCTTCCTCGCCCTGGCGATCGGCCTGGTGGTGGGTACCGCCGCGCTCAACGGTCCGGTCGCGGACTCGCTCCGGGAGACCGTCAACGAACTGCGCAAGGACAACCAGCAGATGCGCCAGGCGGTCCAGAACATGCAACGGGAACTGGAGCTGGAGGAGGAGTTCGCCGCCGAGATGGCCCAGGTGATGCTGCCGGGCACGCTCAGCGGCAAGCGGGTGCTGGTGCTCAGCCTGCCCACCGGTCGCGAGCACACCGACGGGGTGCTCAACATGCTCCAGCTGGCCGGTGCCGACGTCACCGGGCGGGTCGACCTGCAGGACAAGTTCATCAACCCGGAGAACAACAACGACCTGCTCGAACTGGCGGTCACCGCGGCCCGGCCGACCGACGCGCCGACCGCGGGGCTACCCGGCAACGGTCACGGCGTCGAGACCTCCAGCGCCCTGCTGGCCACCGTGCTGCTGGACCAGCCCGCCGGCGCCGAGCCGGTCACCGAGGCCGACCGGCGGGCGGTGCTGGCCGCGTACGGCAACGCCAACTACCTGACCACCGGCGACCGGATCACCGCACCGGCGGAGGCCGTCGTGGTGGTCAGCGGGCAGCCGTACGTGGACAAGGACTCCGCCAAGAAGGACGAGTCCGTGGTCAAGATCGCCGAGCAGTTCGACCGGACCGGGGCGATCGTGGTGGCCGGCAACGGCTCGGCCGGCGGGAACCTGGTGGCCTTCGTCCGGGGTGACGCGGTGCTCGCCCAGACCATCTCGACGATCGACAACGCCAACACCGTCCAGGGGCAGCTGGTCACCACCCTGGCGCTGGTGCAGCAGCTCGCCGACCGTAAGGCCGGTCACTTCGGCGTCGGTGACAGCGCTGCCTCGCTGGTGCCTAGACTGCCCCAGTGAACCCTTCCGCCCTTTGCGGGGGCGGACCTGTCGACGGGTCGCCGGAGGTGCGCCCACGCCGAGCGGGGCGGGTTGACGGGGGTTCAGTTGCCTGACGGGCGCCAGGTGCCCGATCCGACGATCTCCGCCGGCCGGCGGGAGGGGATGGCGTGAGTGAGCGGGACGGTGACGTGACGGTCTTCGGTCGACTCCTGGTGGCCGGGGCCGGGGCGGTCGCCGCCCGGTACGCGCTCCGCGTGATCCGCACCGCACCGCCCGCGCCGGCCCTGGAACGGACCAACTTCCGGGGACGCACCGTGACCCTCGCCGGCGGGCCGGCCCTCGCATTGGCGGCCTCGGGCGCCGCGGCCTGCGGAGCGGCGAGCACGCCGGCTGCGGCGGCCACCCTGGTCGCCGGGCTCGGCGCCGGCGCCGTGGGCCTCTACGACGACGTCGTCGGTGCCCGCCCGGAGCAGAAGGCGGCCAAGGGTTTCGCCGGGCACCTGGCCGCGTTGCGACAGGGCCGGGTCACCGCCGGCCTCGTCAAGATCGTCGGAGTGGGTGCGGCCGGTCTGGGGGCGGCGGTCCTGCTCGCCGCCGATCGCGACGTGGCGGGGCATCCCCGTCGGCGCCGACCGGGCGCGGTGGGGCGGGGCGTCGACGTGCTGCTCGGCGCCGGGGTGGTGGCCGGCACGGCGAACCTGGTCAACCTGCTCGACCTGCGTCCGGGACGGGCGTTGAAGTCGGGTCTGCTGCTCGGTGCCCCGCTGAGCGGCGGCCGCCACGGCGGGATCGCCTCGGGCGCGGCCGGTGCCGCCGCCGGGCTGCTCCCCGCCGACCTCGCCGAGGACGTGATGCTCGGCGACAGCGGCGCGAACGCCCTCGGTGCGGTGCTCGGGGTGGCGCTGGCCGCCCGGACCGGCCCGGTCGGCCGGGCCGGGCTGCTGGCCGTCCTCGCCGGGCTCACCGCCGCCAGCGAGAAGGTGAGCTTCACGAAGGTCATCGCGAGCACGCCGGGGCTGCGTGAACTCGACGCGCTGGGCCGACGCGCCGACTGACGTGACCAGACCGGCCCCCCTCGTCGGCGCCGGCCGGGTGGCCGGAGCGGCCGCCCTCATCGCCGCGCTCACCGTGCTCAGCAGGCTGGCCGGATTCGGGCGTACCGCCGTGTTCACCTGGGTGGTGCAGGGCAGCGACCTGGGCGCGATGTACCTGCTCGCGAACACCATCCCGAACATCATCTTCGAGATCGTCGCCGGTGGGGCGTTGGCCAGCCTGGTCGTACCGCTGCTCGCCGGAGCGGTCGCGGCGGGGGACCGGCGGACGGTCGCGGCCACCACCGGCGCGCTGCTCACCTGGACGGTGACGCTGCTCGTGCCGCTCGCGGCGCTGGTGGCGCTGGGCGCCGGGCCGATCATCAACGCGCTCGGCGACGGCCGGTCACCGCAGGAGTTGGCGGCCGCCGCCCGGATGCTGCGGGTGTTCGCGCCGCAACTGCCGCTGTACGGCGTCGGCATCGTGCTCACCGGCGTGCTCCAGGCGCACCGCCGGTTCGCCTGGCCGGTGATCGCCCCGCTGTTGTCCAGCCTCACGGTCGTCGTGGTCTACCTGGTCTTCGCCGGGGTCGCCGGTACCGGAGCCAGCGTGGCGCAGGCGGGCCGCAGCGGTGAGCTGGTCCTGTCGGTGGGCACCACCCTCGGCGTGGTGGTGCTGTCGCTGTCGCTGCTGATCCCGCTGCGTCGGCTGCGGCTGCCGCTGCGCCCCGGGTACGCGTTGCCGGCCGACGCCCGGGTCCGGGTCCGCGGGCTGGCGGTGGCCGGCGTGGTGACGGTCACCGCCCAGCAGGTCGCGCTGGCGGTGATCCTCTATCGGCTCTCCAGCGGTCGGACCGAGGCGTTCCAGGTGTTCAATCTGGCGCAGACGTTCTACCTGCTGCCCTGGGCGGTGCTGGCGGTGCCGCTGGCCACCGCCGCGTACCCGGCCCTGGCCACGGCGGCAGGCGCGGACGAGCCGACCTACCGGAAGGTGCTGTCGGCGACGCTGCGTGGGGTGCTGTTGTGCAGCTTCCTCGGTGCCGCGGCGCTGGTCGGTGCGGCCGGTCCGATCGGTCGGTTCTTCCCGCTCGACAGCGCCGCGACCGCCGCCGCGATCGCCGGCTACGCGCCGGGGCTGCTCGGGTACGGGCTGTTCGCGGTGTTGTCGCGCGCGTTGTACGCCCGAGGTGCGACGCGGGCGGCGACCGTCACCATCACCGCCGGCTGGCTGGCGGTCCCGCTGGTGTTGCTTCCGCTGTCGGCGCTGCTCCCGGTGGCCGATCGGGTGCTGGCGGTGGCGTTGGCCAACTCGGCGGGAATGCTGCTGCTCGGGGCGCTGCTGCTGGTCGCGGTCGCCCGGTCGGCCGGACGGGAGGCGCTCGCCGGTGCCGGCCGGGCCGCCGGTGCCGGTCTGCTGGCCGGCGGTACGGCCGCCGTCGTGGCCGTGGCGACGCTGCGGCTGCTGGACGCCGGGGGCGACCCCCCGGCGCGGTGGACGGCACTGATGCAGGGCATGCTGTCCGGAGTCCTGGTCGCTGTCGTGTTCCTCGCCGTGGTGTGGCTGGTCGACCGGCAGGACCTGCGGCCACTGCTGACCGGCCTGGGTCGACGCCTGCGCCGGGCCCGGCCAGCCGACCGGAAGGAGGAGGCGTCCCGGTGAGCGCGAGGAGTGAGCTTGCGAGCCCCGCAGTCGCGAACGGAAGGCTGGTTCGGTGAGCGCGAGGAGTGAGCTTGCGAGCCCCGCAGTCGCGAACGGAAGGCTGGTTCGGTGAGCGCGAGGAGTGAGCTTGCGAGCCCCGCAGTCGCGAACGAAGGGTCGGTCCGGTGAGTGCGTCGAACGGGTCGGCGGCCGTCGCGGGTCGGCCGGGGACGGTGGTGCTGCTGCTGGCGTCCAGCACCGGCGGGGTCGGCCAGCATGTCCGATCGGTGGCGCGGGGGTTGGTCGCGGCCGGGCGGCCGGTGCTGGTCTGCGGGCCGGCGGCGACCCAGGAGCAGTTCGACTTCGTGGGTGCCGGTGCCCGGTTCCGGCCGGTGGAGATCCCGGCGAGTCCCACGCCGGCTGACGCCCGGGCGGTGGGCACCCTGCGCCGGCTGCTCGCCGCCGAGCCGGCCGACGTGGTGCACGCGCACGGGCTGCGCGCCGGGCTGGTGGCGGTGCTGGCCCGGCCGGTGGCTCCACTCGTGGTCACCTGGCACAACGCCGTGCTGGCCGGCGGGGTACGCGGTGCCCTGTCCCGGCTGGTGGAGCGGATCGTGGCGCGGGGTGCCCGGGTGACCCTCGGTGCCTCCGCCGACCTGGTGGCGCGGGCCGTCGCGTTGGGCGCCCAGGACGCCCGGCTCGCCCCGGTCGCCGCTCCGGAACTGCCCGCGCCGCGTCGTCGCCGGGCCGCCGTGCGGGCCGAGTTCGCCGTCGCCGCCGACCAGCCGTTGATCCTGTCGGTCGGCCGGCTGCATCCGCAGAAGCGGTACGACGTGCTGGTGGATGCCGCCGCCCGCTGGCGCGAGCGCACCCCGCCGCCGGTGGTCGTGATCGCCGGCAGCGGACCGGCCTACCTGCCGCTGGCCGCGCGGATCAGCGCCGCCCGGGCGCCGGTCACCCTGCTGGGGCACCGCACCGACGTGGCTGACCTGCTCACCGGTGCCGACCTGGCGGTGGTCACCAGCGACTGGGAGGCCCGTCAACTGTTCGCGCAGGAGGCGTTGCGGGCCGGCGTACCGCTGGTGGCGACCGCGGTGGGTGGGCTGCCGGAACTGGTCGGCGACGCGGCGGTGCTGGTGTCCCCGGGCGATGTGGACGCGGTCGACGCGGCGGTGCGGGGCCTGCTCGACGACGAGGCCGGCCGCGCCGAGCTGGCGCGGCGCGGTGCCGCGCGGGCGTCGACCTGGCCGACCGAGACGCAGACTCTCGCCCAACTGCTGGCGCTCTACGCCGAGCTGGTGCCCGGCCCGGCCGGGCCGGCGACGCCGGGCGCCGACACCCCGTCGACGGGACGCCGGTGATGCTGCGCCGCATCGCGCCGATCCTGCTCACCGTGCTGGTGGTGGCGCTCGGGGTCACCGCGCTGGCCGCCCGCCCGCAGAGTCCACCGTCTCGACCGAGCGCCGACTACGTGGTCCTCGTCGGGGTGGCCGGGCTGCGCTGGGACGACGTGGACCCGGAGCGTACGCCGACGTTGTGGCGGCTGGCCCGGGAAGGCTCGATCGGGTCACTGTCGGTGCGTTCGGCGCACCGGCCCACCTGTCCCGTGGACGGCTGGCTGACCCTCGGCGCGGGCAGCTTCGCCGCCTGGCCCGGCAACCGGGACGGGGACGGGCAGTGCGCGCCCGTCGACGTGACGGTGGACCAGCCGGACGGCATCGGTGCGAACCTGCCGGAGCAGGAGAGCGTGGTCCTGCACAACCAGGAGCGGCTGCCGTGGGGCACGGTGCCCGGTGCGCTGTCGGAGTCGGTGCGGTGCTCGGTGGCGGTCGGACCGGGCGCGGCGGTGGCCGCCGCCCGCCCGTTCGGCCGGGTCGACCGGTACGCGCCGACGCTGCCCGAGGAACCGGCCGGACTGCTTGGTTCGTGTGTGCTCAGCATCGTCGACCTCGGCACGGTGGCGGGCGAGGATCCGGCGGTGCGGGCGGCGGCGGCCGAATCCGCCGACGCCGAACTGGCCCGGGTGCTGGCCGGTCGACCGCCACGTTCACTGGTGATCGTCGCCGGGGTCAGCGACACCGAGCGGCCGTCCCGGCTGCACGTGGCCGTCGCCCACGGTCCCGGCTGGGAGGAGGGCTGGCTGACCTCGCCCAGCACGGACCGCCGTGGCTATCTGCAACTGATCGACCTGGCCCCGACCGCGCTGGCCGCCCTGGGCCGCCCGATGCCGGACCGGCCCTTCCTCGGCCGGCCCGCCGAGTCGGTCGGTGACCGGCCCGCCGACCTGTCCGCCGCGATCGCCGAGCCGGCGGACGCGGATCGGGAGGCCGCCGCCCAGCGGGA